>NZ_BSPX01000106.1:0-10151 GCF_030161255.1 Zoogloea oryzae | reverse complement strand
TCGACTACGAGCTGGGCCGCGAGCTGGAGCCCGGCTGCGGGCTGACGCCGCCGACCGCTCCCACCGTCCACCTGCTGTTCTTCCGCCGCCGCCGGGCGATGTTCTCGCTGGGCGTCGACGCGCTGCTGGCCCGCCGCCACGCGGACCTGCCCCCATCCCGCCGCAGCAACGGCCTGCGCCACGTGCGCGCCGGCGTGAGCGAGGCCCGTTACCTCGACGCGGTGGAGCGGGTGCGCGCCTACATCCGCGCCGGCGACTGCTATCAGGTCAATCTCACCTTTCCGCTGCACTTCGAGCTGGAAGGCGACCCGCTGGCCCTCTACCTCGCCCTGCGCCACCGCCAGCCGGCACGCTACGGCGGCTTCGTGCAGGACGAGGGCGGCGCAGTGCTGTCCTTGTCGCCGGAGCTTTTCGTCGAGCGCAGCGGCGCCCAGCTCGTCACCTGCCCCATGAAGGGCACCGCCGCCCGGCTGGACGACCCGGCCGCCGATCGCGCCGCCGCCGAGGCCCTGCGCGCCTGCCCCAAGAACCGCGCCGAGAACCTGATGATCGTGGATCTGCTGCGCAACGACCTGGGCCGCCTCGCGCGCCCGGGCAGCGTGCGGGTGCCCGAGCTCTTCGCGGTGGAGCCTTACCCGTCGGTGTGGCAGATGGTGTCGTGGATCCGCGCCGAGCTGGCCGACCCGGGGCTGGCGCCCGAGGCGATCCTCGCAGCGCTGTTCCCCTGCGGCTCGATCACCGGCGCGCCGAAGATCCGCGCGATGCAGATCATCGACGAACTGGAGGCCGTGCCCCGCGGGCTGTACACCGGCTCGCTGGGCTGGTTTGCGCCGGATGGGGATTTCCGCCTCAACGTGGCGATCCGCACCGTCGAAGTGGCCGCCGACGGCCGCGGCAAGATGGGCATCGGCAGCGGGCTGGTGATCGACTCCGACCCCGCCGCCGAATGGGCCGAGTGCTGGCTGAAAGCGCGCTTCCTGCTCCACGCGCCGCAGCTCGCCCGCAACGCCTGCTGAGGGCCGCTCCGGCTTGGTGCGGCCGGGGCCTTGGCGTATCGTCGGGCCCTCCCCGCCCATTCCCCATTTTCCGATGACCTGCACCAACGCCCTCGGCCAGCCGGTCGGCGCACCGCTGCCCGACTGGACGCCCCCGCCGCCCCCCGCTGCCACGCTGCTCTTCGGCCGCTACTGCCGGCTTGATCCCCTCGACGCCAACCGCCACGGCGCCGCGCTTTACGCCGCCTTCACCGCGGACCGCACCGGTGCCAACTGGACTTACCTGCCCTATGGCCCCTTCGCCAACGAGGCCGCCTTCAGCGCCTGGATCGCCAGCGTGGCGGGCGGCAGCGACCCGCTGTTCTTCGCGGTGATCGACGGGCAGGGGCAGGCGGTGGGCATCGTGAGCTACCTGCGCATCACGCCAGCCCACGGCTGCATCGAGATCGGCCACCTGCATTTTTCCGAGGCGCTCAAGCACACCCCGGCCGCCACCGAAGCCCTGTGGCTGCTGCTGCGCGAGGCTTTCGCGCTGGGTTACCGACGGGTGGAGTGGAAGTGCAACGCGCTCAACGCGCCGTCGCGGCGCGCCGCCCAGCGGCTGGGCTTCTCGTTCGAGGGGGTGTTCCGGCAGGCCAACGTGAGCAAGGGCCGCAACCGCGACACGGCCTGGTACGGGATGATCGACGCGGACTGGCCGGCGCTGGCCGCGGCCTTCGATACCTGGCTGGCGCCGGGCAACTTCGACGCCGCCGGCCACCAGCGGGCGAGCCTCTCGGCGCTCACCCGCCCGCTGCTGGTGGCGGTGGGCTGACCCCAGGCGGCTAGACCGCCACCACCTTCATCGCCTCACGCTTCCACTCGGCGCGGCGGCTCACCGACACGCGCCGCGCCCGCGGCACGGCCAGCGGCTTGGCGATGGTCACCTCGGCCCGGCGCACCGGAAAGCGCGCACCGAGGAGGTCGAGCACCGCCTGGCTGAGATGCTCCAGCAGGTTGAAATGCCGGCTGGCGAGGAGCGCCGCGATGGCATCCACCACCTCGTCGTAATCCACCGTGTGGCGGATGTCGTCGCTGCGGACGGCCAGCGTGCCGTCGATGGCCAGCAGCAGGTCGATGTCCACCGGCTGGGGCGCGGCGCGCTCGTGGTCGTAGATGCCGATGGAGGCCGGCAGGCTGAGGCCGTCCAGCTGGATCAGGCAGTCTTCAAGGCTCACTTGACGGCCCTCCGGTCAATGTGTGACTGAGGACCGGCTTTGCACAGCCGGTCCGCTCCGCAAGCACGCAGCGAGGCTGCGCGAAACCCTTGCTCCACCCTCCCCGCAGGAGGGTTCGCACGCCCTTTGGGCGGCCGGGCGGGTGTGCTCATGTCGGTTCTCCTTGGGGTAAGTGTTGTGTTCAGCGGGCGACCGGATGGATCACCGGCGCCTCCCAATCCTGATAGTCGTCAGCCTGGCGCATGCGTAGCGCCCGCTCGGCCGAGCGCAGGGTGTTCTCGATGAGCATCGTCACCGTCATCGGCCCGACGCCGCCGGGCACCGGGGTGATCCAGCTGGCTTTTTCCTTCACGCCGTCGAAATCCACGTCGCCGACGATCTTGCCCGCATTTGGCCCGTCTCGCAGACGGTTGATCCCCACGTCGATGACGATGGCCCCCTGCTTGACCATCTGCGGCACGATCAGCCCCGGCTTGCCGGCGGCGACGATCAGGATGTCGGCGAGGATGGTGTGCTGGGCGAGGTCGCGGGTCTTCGCGTGGCAGATCGTCACGGTCGCCTCCCGCTGCAAGAGCATCAGTGCCATCGGCTTGCCGACGATGTTGCTGGCGCCTACCACCACCACGTTCTTGCCGGTCACGTCGGTTCCCGTCGTGTCGAGCAGCAGCTGCACCCCATACGGCGTGCAGGGCGGAAAGATGGTGTTGCCGACGACGAGGCCGCCCACGTTGTAGAGGTGGAAGCCGTCCACGTCCTTGTTCACCGAGATCGCCTCCAGCACCCGGCGCGGATCGATGTGCGCCGGCAGCGGCAGCTGGATGAGGATGCCGTGCACGGCCGGGTCGGCATTCAGGCGGGCGATGGTGGCAAGGACTTCCGCCTCCGGCGTGTCGGCGGCCAGCCCGACATGGAAGGAGCGCACGCCCACTTCCTCGCAAGCCTTCACCTTGTTGCCGACGTAGACGCGACTCGCCGGGTTGTCGCCGACGAGGATCACCGCCAGGCCCGGCTGTACGCCCTGCGCACCCAACTGCGCCACGCGGGTCTTGAAGCCTTCACGAAGGGTTTTCGACAGCGCCTTGCCGTCGATGATCTGGGCTGTCACGGGTTCAGTCTCCTGAAAAAACGGGGCGATCCGGTGTCGGCACGCCCGGCAAATGGTTAATTAGGGTTCGTAGGTCGGGTTAGCCCGCAGGGCGTGACCCGACGGAACTTCTTGTAGGTCGGACTTCAGTCCGACACGCCGGGCTGTCGGAGGCTGGGGATGTCGGACTGAAGTCCGACCTACAGTTCTGGCTTCCGGGCGACGTGGGGACGGAATCCCGCCCCCGCCGGTCGCTCAGAAACCGCGGCCCGGCACCCAGTTGGTGCCCGCCAGCGGCACGCCGGCCATGGCGGCGGCTTCGATGGTGAGGGCGACCAGGTCTTCCGGCTCCAGGTGATGCACGTTCTGCTTGCCGCAAGCCCGGGCGATGGTGGTGAGCTCCATGTTGAGGGTCTTGAGGTAGTTCTTCAGGTGCTTGGCACCCACCGCCGGCGACAGGCGCTGCTCGAGGATCGCGTCCTGGGTGGTGATGCCAACCGGGCACTTGCCGGTGTGGCAGTGGTGGCAGAAGCCCGGCGCGGTGCCGAGGGCGTTGTAGTCGGCGATGGCGTCCTGGTGGGCGCCGTGCTGGAAGTAGGTTTCGCCGTTGCAGCCCAGCGCCACCAGCACGCCCTGGCCGATGGCCACCGCGTCGGCGCCCATCGCCAGCGCCTTGGCCACGTCGGCGCCGGTGCGGATGCCGCCGGAGACGATCAGCTGGACCTTGCCCTTCATGTCGAGGTCTTCGAGCGCATCGACGGCCTGGCGCACGGCGGCGAGGGTCGGGATGCCCACGTGCTCGATGAAGCAGGTCTGGGTGGCGGCGGTGCCGCCCTGCATGCCGTCCACCACCACCACGTCGGCGCCGGAATGCACGGCCAGCTTCACGTCGTTGAAGGTGCGGGTGGCGCCGACCTTCACGTAGATGGGCTTCTCCCAGTCGGTGATCTCGCGCAGTTCCTGGATCTTGATGGCGAGGTCGTCCGGGCCCGTCCAGTCCGGGTGGCGGCAGGCGGAGCGCTGGTCGACGCCTTCCGGAAGGGTGCGCATCTTGGCGACGCGGGGGTTCACCTTCTGGCCCAGCAGCATGCCGCCGCCGCCCGGCTTGGCGCCCTGGCCGATCACCACCTCGATGGCGTCGGCCTTGCGCACGTCGTCGGGGTTGAAGCCGTAGCGGGACGGCAGGCACTGGTAGATCAGCGTCTTGGAGGAGCGGCGCTCTTCCTGGGTCATGCCGCCGTCGCCGGTGGTGGTGGAGGTGCCCATCTCGGAGGCGGCGAGGCCCAGCGCTTCCTTCACGTTGGCGGAGAGCGCGCCGAAGCTCATGCCGGCGATGGTGATGGGGATGTCCAGTTCGATCGGCTTCTTGGCGAAGCGGGTGCCGAGCACGGTCTTGGTGAGGCACTTCTCGCGATAGCCTTCGAGCGGGTAGCGCGACATGGACGCGCCCAGGAAGACGAGGTCGTCGAAGTTGGGCAGCTTGCGCTTGGCGCCCATGCCGCGGATTTCATACAGGCCGTGGGCCGCGGCGTTGCGGATGTAGTCGAGGGTCTTGCGGTCGTAGCCGTAGGATTCCTCGCGGGAGAGGTGCTTGAAGTGCAGGGGTTTGGTTTCCATGATCGTGTCCTCGATGTTCCGGATGGCGCGCGGGTGGCGGCGCGATGGTCCTGCTCAATATTCCTGGTTGGCGTCGGCGTTCCAGTGGTACAGGGAACGCTTGGAGGCGATGCGCCGGAAGGCCTTCGGGTCGTGGTCGAGGCCGGCCTGGTCGAGCAGGCTCGCCACCGCGGCGATGTCGGCGTCGGTCATCTCCTCGTACTGGGCGTCGGCGCCGAGGGATTTCACCTTGCCCTTCACGTAGAGCACCGCCTCGTAGAGCGAATCGCCCAGCGCGTCGCCGGCGTCGCCGCAGATCACCATGCGGCCGGCCTGGGCCATGAAGGCCGAGAAGCTGCCCACCGAGCCGCCGACGACGATGTCCCCGCCCTTGAGCGAGATGCCGCAGCGCAGGCCGGCGTCGCCGTCGATGACCAGCAGGCCGCCGTGTGCCGAGGCGCCGGCGCCGTTGGAGGCGAAGCCCTTCACGTGCACCTTGCCGCTCATCATGTTCTCGGCCACGCCGGTGCCGGCGCTGCCGGTGATGGTGACGGTGGCCGACTTGTTCATCCCGCCGGCGTAGTAGCCGGCGTGGCCGACCACTTCAACCTGCACGGGGCAGTCGAGGCCGACGGCGATGTTGTGGGCGCCGTCGGGGTTGAGCACGGTGACGTGGCGGGGCTTGCCATCCTTGGCGTCGTTGTGCAGGAAGGTGTTGAGCTCGCGCAGCGGGGTGGTGGCGAGGTCAAAGGTCAGGCGTTCCATACGTACATCTCCTCGGGCGCGGGTTCGAAAACGGTGGCGTGCTTGATGCCGGGCAGGTGGGCGAGCGAGCGGAACTCGGAGGCGATGGCCACGTAGTCGTCGGTCTCGGCCACCACCGCCGGCTTGCAGGCGAAGGGGTCGCGGATCAGGGCCAGCTTGTCGGGCGTGCCCATCAGGAAGGTGAAGAAACCGTCGAGCTCCTCGAAGCCCTTCTGGAGCGCGGTTTCCAGGTCGTCGCCTTCGCGCAGGCGCCATTCCAGGAAGCGGCAGGCGGCTTCGGTGTCGTTGTCGGTCTCGAAGCGGATGCCGCGCGGCTCCAGCATCCGGCGGATGCCGTTGGGGTTGGACAGCGAACCGTTATGCACCAGGCAGAAGTCTTCGCCGGCGGTGAAGGGGTGGGCGCGGTCCGGCGTCACCGCCGATTCGGTGGCCATCCGGGTGTGGCCGACCAGGTGCGAGCCGGTGAGGCCGGAGAAGCCGTAGCGGGCGGCCACCTCGGCCGGCGTGCCGATGTCCTTGTAGAGGTCGATGCTGCGGCCGGTCGAGAGGATGTGCAGCTTGGGGTGATGCTCGGCGATCCAGCGCTTGACGATGGTCGGGGCCACGTCGAAGCTGAGGATGGCGTGGTTGCCCTTGATGCTGATGTCCACCGGCACGCCCAGGTGCTCCTTCAGGCTGTGGGCGAGGCCCAGCCAGTTGAAGTCGGCGCCGTCCTCGGTGAGGCCGGAATACACGCTGATCTTGCGCTGGCTCTCGGCCAGCGGGCTGCCGAACACCGCGAGGCCGGCCGAGTCGGGGCCGCGCTCGGTCATGCCGATCAGCATCGGCACCATCAGTTCGCCGAGCTGCTCGCGCAGGGCCGGTGTCTTCACCAGCAATCCAACGATTCCACACATGGTTTGTTCTCCTTCATGTAGGGGCGACTTCAGTCGCCCGCGGAGGTTGATCGAGGTCCTGAAGGGCGACTGAAGTCGCCCCTACAGGGACATCAGAAGAATTCCAGGTAGTTCTTGATTTCCCAGTCCGACACGTGGCGCATGTACTCCACCCACTCCATGTGCTTGAGGCGCAGGAACTCGGTGGCGACCGGGCCGAGGGCCTTGCACAGCACGGTGTCGGCTTCCAGCGCCAGCAGGGCTTCGTGGAGGTTCTGGGGCAGGATGCCGATGCCGGCGGCCTTGAGTTCCTCGGGGCTGAGGGCGTAAAGGTTCTGGTTGTGAGGTTCGCCCGGGTCGAGGTCGCGCTCGATGCCGTCGAGGCCGGCGGCGATCACCGCGGCGGTGGCGAGGTAGGGGTTGCAGGCGCCGTCCGGCAGGCGCAGTTCGAGCCGGCCGTGGGGGATGCGCACCATCGACGAGCGGTTGTTGTCGCCGTAGCTGATGTAGGCCGGGGCCCAGGTGGCGCCGGTGAGGGAGCGGCCAACCACGAGGCGCTTGTAGCTGTTCACCGTCGGGGCGCAGATCGCCGCCAGCGCCGGGGCGTGGGCCAGGATGCCGGCCAGGAACTGGTAGGCCAGCTTCGAGAGGCCCAACCCGCGGCGGTCGTGCTTGTCGGCAAACAGGTTGGTCTTGCCGTCGCCCAGCGACATGTGGATGTGCATGCCGTTGCCCGGGCGGTTGGCGAAGGGCTTGGGCATGAAGGAGCAGATCATGCCCAGGTCGTTGGCGATCTCCGAGGCGGCCATCTTGAAAAGCAGGTAGTGGTCGGCGGAGGTGAGGCAGTCGGCGTAGGTGTAGTTGATCTCGAACTGGCCGTTGGCGTCCTCGTGGTCGATCTGATAGACGTCCACATCCACCGCCCGCAGGCTGTCGGTGAGGGTTTCGAGGAACTGGCGGTTACGCGACAGGCCCTTGTAGTCGTAACAGGGCTTGGGCAGCGTGTCGGTGGGGTCGGTCGGGATGATCTGGCCGGCTTCGTCCTTCTTGAGCAGCGAGAACTCCGGCTCGAGCCCGGTGAAGAAGGTGTAGCCGCGGGCCTCGAGGCGCTTGACCTGCTCCTTCAGCACCACGCGGGTATCCAGCGGCCAGGGCTCGCCCTTCACGTGGCCGTCGCAGGCGATGCGGGCGTAGCCGGGCTGCCAGGGCACGAGGGTGAGGGTCGAGAGGTCGCCGATGGCCATGTAGTCCGGGCCGTTGGGCTCGATCCCGAGGCCCCACACCGCGAAGCCCGCAAAGCCGGCCCCGGTGGTGAGGATGCTCTCGAAGTGCGCGGCGGGTACGGCCTTGGTCTTGGCCGCGCCGTGGATGTCGACAAACTGGGCAAGGACATACTTGACGTCGTTGTCCGCGAGAAACTGCTTGGCTTCTGTGGGCGTCATTGCCGCTCTCCTGAAGGTGGGTTGGGGGTTCAGTCAATGCTGCGGGCAACCACCGCGCCGCCGCCGAGATCGCCGGCGATGTCGAGGAGGGTTTCCCACAGGTAATGTCCGTAAGTGCCGTCGCACCAGATGCGCAGGGTCGGGCGGCCGGCGCGCAGCTCGGGGATCGCCGTCACCCCGACGCCGACCATCGAGGTCAGCACCACCGGGCGGGCGGCCAGGTCGAGGGCGCGGAAATTCACGCTGCAGCTCTGGCGCAGGAGTTCGTCGAGACGGCTGCCGGCCAGCACGAAGGCGGCGTCCTGGCGCAGCACCGGATACACGCCCGGGCCCCGCGGCGCGGCGGCGAGGGGGGCGATCAGCGCGGCCGGGCCTTCGATCAGGAACTCGGTGAAGCCGAGCCGGGCGATGCGTCCGCCGTCATCGAGGGGCAGCCAGCTGTTGGGCGCCGGCGGGATCGGCAGGCCGAGGGCGACCAGCCATTCGGCAGCGCCCGGGCCCTTGCAGCCGTGGCGGGCCAGCTCGGAGCGGTCGGCGATGCCCAGGGTGGCCGCGGCGGCGGCCTGCTGCTCGGGCGGGAGCAGCGTGGCGGCGACGAGGTCGGCCACCGGGCTCGGGGCGAGGTTGTTCGCAAACATCACGCGGCCTCCTTCTGCTTGAGGTTTTCGGGGTCGTAGAACGGGGCTGCGGCGACGGTGGCCTGGACCAGCGAGCCGCCGGTGAGGCGGATCTCGAGCGGGGTGCCGGTCTCGGCCAGTTCGGGCTTCACGAAGGCGAGGCCGATGTGGCAGCCGACCGCCGGGCTGAACGCGATGCTGGTGACGCGCCCGGCGATGTCGCCGCCGGCGATGACCAGGTTGCATTCCAGCGGCACCGGGCCCACGTGGTCCGCCGGGAAGCGGATGCCCACCAGCTTCTGGCGGCGCGGCAGGCGGCCGACCGCGGCGAGGCTGCGCTGGCCGACGAAGAAGGGCTTGTTCATCTTGAGCGCCCACTCCAGGCCCACCTCCAGCGGGGTGGTGAGGCCGTCGGTGTCCTGGCCGATGATGATGTGGCCCTTCTCGAGACGCAGCAGGCGCTGAGCTTCCACGCCGAAGGGGCGGATGCCGTGGCTCGCGCCGGCTGCCATCAGCGCATCCCACAGGGCGCCGCCGCAGTTGGCGGGCACGTGGATCTCGTAGCCCCACTCGCCCACAAAACCGACGCGCATCAGGCGGGCGGGGATGCCGGCCACCTCGCCCTCGCGCACCGCCAGATAGGGGAAGGCGGCGGCGGAGAGATCAAGCCCGGTGAGCTTGCCGAGCACCGCGCGGGACTTCGGCCCGGCCAGATTGACCGCGGCGAACGAACCGGTGTGATTGACGATGCCGCAGTCGAGCCGCCACATGGTGTTGAGGCGCGACAGCTCGCGGTAGATCGTGGCGGCGCCGGAGGTGGTGGTGGTGAAGTAGAAGTGGTCCTCGGCCAGCCGGGCCACCACGCCGTCGTCGATCACCACGCCGGACTCGTCGCACATCACCGCGTAGCGGGTCATGCCCACCTTGAGGTTGGCGTAGCTGGCGGTATAGACGCGCTCGAGGAACTCGGCGGCCTGCGGGCCGATCACCTCCAGCTTGCCCAGCGTGCCCACGTCGATGATGCCGACGCCCCCGCGCACCGCCGCCGCTTCGCCGCGGATGCAGTCGAGACGGCTCTCGCCGGCGCGCTGGTAGAACTCCGGCCGTTGCCACACGCCGGCGGGCATCCACTTGGCGCCGAGGGCTTCGTGGCGGCTGTGCAGCGGGGTGCGCCGCTCGGGGCTGAAGCCGCGCCCGGCGAGGATGGACATGGGCACCGGGTGGAAGAACGGCCGTGCGGTGGTGGTGCCCACCTGCTGGGGCTGCTTGCCGGTGAGGCGGGCCAGGATGCGCAGCCCGTTCATGTTGGAGTGCTTGCCCTGGCTGGGGCCCATGCCGTTGGTGGAGAAGCGCTTGAGCAGCTCGATGTTGTCGAAGCCCTCCTGCACCGCGTTGCAGAAATCCTTGTATTGCAGGTCCTCGTCGAAATCGACGAAGTTCTTGCCGGCCGGGTGATCGACGATCGGCCACGGGTGGCTGGGGCACTCGGCTTCCGGCGGCAGGGCCTCGCCGGTGGCGCTGCCGAAGCCGGCCGCGGCGGCGGCGTGGCTGCCGGCGCGG
>NZ_BSPX01000105.1:0-10284 GCF_030161255.1 Zoogloea oryzae | reverse complement strand
CCTTGCCGAGCAGGTGCCGGCTGGCGATGGCCTGGGCGGCGCGCAGCGGGTCGGCTTCGGTGGCGACGGGCAGCGCCGGCGGGCGCGGCGCGGTGAAGCGCCAGAAGAGGTCGACCGCCACCCACGCCGTAATGGCAAGGGCAACGCCCCACGCCAGCAGGGGGCCAAGACGCGCAGCGCGCGCCAGGGACAGGCGTGACAGGTCGGAACGGTCGGGGAGCTTCATCGGTGAGCCGGGCAAAAGACCGTCAATCTTAGCCGGCCTCGGTTACAGGTGAAAGCACCGTGATGTCGCAAGGTGTTGACGCGACGAACGGCGGGAGCGTCGGGGTGGCTCCATGCGGCGAGCGGACGCTGAGCGGGTGGCTTGATCGTGTTGCCGTAGCCGGGGGTTTCCCGGCAGGCGGGGCGTTCAGGAACGCGGCGTGTCAAGCCGGGTGGGCGGCAGGCAAGTGTGGATAAAGCCCGGGTGGCAGGGCGGTGGTCCAGCCGAGGGCGTCGAGCAGCGCGGCGAAGTCGCCGTCTGGCGGGGCGACCACATCAAGCGGCTCACCGCTGACCGGATGGACGAACTGCATCCGCGCGCAGGCAAGGAGCATCCGGTGGCAGCCGAAGTGCTGCTGGAAGAAGCGGTTGTGGCGGCCCTTGCCGAAGGTGGCGTCGCCGACGATGGGGTGGGACAGGTGCTTGAGGTGGCGCCGGATCTGGTGCTTGCGGCCGGTGTGGGGCGTGAGCTCGACCAGCGCGTAGCGGCTGGTGGGGTAGCGATCCACGGCGAAGGGCAGCTCGCAGGTGGCGAGGGTGCGGAAATCGGTGACGGCGGGCTGGGCGGCGTCGGAGGTCTCGTCGCCCACCCACTCGGCGTCGTCCCGGCGGCGGGTGAGGGCGTGGTCGATGCGCCCGGCTTCGGGCGGATGGCCACGCACCACCGCGAGGTAGGTCTTGGCGACTTCCTGGCGTTCGAACTGGCCGCCGAGCTGGCGGGCGGTGTCCCGGTCGAGGGCGAACACCAGCACGCCCGAGGTGCCCCGGTCGAGACGGTGGGCCGGATGCACGTGGCGGCCGAGCTGGTCGCGCAGCAATTGCACGGCGAAGCGGGTTTCGTGGCGGTCGAGCTCGCTGCGATGGACGAGCAGCCCGGCCGGCTTGTGGATGACGACCACGTGGTCGTCCTGGAACAGGATCGGAAGCATGTTGGGATGGTAAACCGGTGGCCAGGGTCGCGGGGTGGAACCTTCCCGCCCTGCAGGAGGACGAACCTAAATCCATCTTCTCGGGGCATACTTTGCCTATGTCAAATACGTTTACCCTCGACGCGGCGCTAGCCGAGGCCTTCACCCGCGACGCCCTGCTCACCTCCATCCACTCCGTGCTGCCCGAGCAGCGACAGGGGCAGCGCGACCTTCCCAGGCTCGCCGCGCGCCTCGCTGCGCTGGTGGCCGCCGCCGACCTGCCCGACCGGCTCGACGCCTGGCGGGCGCTGACCGCCTGGTTGGCCGGCGGTGCCCTGTGGAGCGATGTGTACATCGATTCGGCCGACGTGCACGGCTCTGCCACCCAGCGTTTCGCGGTGCTGATGGACGTGCTCGCCGCCCATCCCGACCTGGCCGCCGCGGTGCGCCGGGCGATCCGCTGCATCCTCGACGAGACCGACGGGGCCAACCTGTTCGGCGAGGTGGGGATTCCCAGCGACCGGGGCTTTCTGTCGGAGTTCGGCGACCGGCTGACCGCCAAGCTCATCCCGTCGCCCCGGGACGACCACGATCTTTCGCACCTGATGAGCCGCAGCTTCCGGCGCAACAAGGATCTGACCCTCATCCGTGGCCTGCAGCCGTCCACCTTTCAGCGGGCCGTGGATCTGCTGTTCCCGGCTGATGATCCGGGGATGAGCACGGCGCTGAAGGGCGCGATGGCCGATGGTTTCCGGCTGCTCCTGGCCCGGGTCCAGGGGCAGGGCCTGTCCCTCAAGCTGCGGGCCCGGGGCGAGCATCGGCCGGTGGCCCGCTCGCCCTTCCGGCGGCTCGCCGACAGCGGCGAGAATCTGCTTTGCGCCTGGGAGCAGGGCCGCGTGTCGATGCAGCTCGTCGAGGCCTGGCAGCTCGATCTGGCCGCCTGCCGGGACGAGATGCACCTGATCTCCACGCGCCTCGAATCCGAGGGCATCAGCGTGGATATCGTGTATGGGCTGGACGTGCTCGACCGCTGCCTCACGCGGATGGAGACCATCGTCGGGGTGATGGCCGCCGACCCCGGCTCGCCGGGGCCTGTCCTCTTGCTGCTCCAGCAACTGGCCTACGCGGCCCACGAGAGCGCCAGCCTGCGCCATCTGGTGCGGGCCAACTTGCAGCGCCTGCAGCGGCGCATCGTCGACCGCGCGGGCAAGACCGGCGAGCATTACATCGCTGAAAACAACGAGGACTACCGCCATATCTGGACAGCCGCTGCCGGCGGCGGGCTGCTGACGGTGGGCACCGCGGCGATGAAGATGACCGTCGCCGGCGCCGGGCTGGCGCTGTTCCTGGAAGGGCTTGGCTCCGGCATCAACTACGCGGTGAGCTTCCTGCTCCTCCAGGCGCTCGGGCTGATCCTCGCCACCAAGCAGCCGGCGATGACCGCCGCCGCCTTCGCGGCCATCATCCGTGACCGCAAGGGCAACGAGCGCCTCGACGTGATCGTCGATTACGCGGCGTGCATCTGTCACTCGCAGCTGGCGGCGACCATCGCCAACGTGGTGGTGGTGGCCTGCGGCGCCTACGCCTTCGATGCGGCGTGGCGCCTTGCCACCGGGCACGCCTTCCTCACCACCGACGAGGCCCGTTATGTCTTCCATTCCCTCAGCCCGGTCGATAGCGGGACAGTGTTCTACGCGGCGCTCACCGGGGTGATCCTGTACCTCGCGGCGCTGGTGGGTGGCTGGGTGGATAACTGGGCGGTGTATCACCGGCTGCCCCAGGCGATCGCCGAGCACCGGCTGGGCAACCGCTTCGGGCGGCTGCGCATGATGCGGCTCGCCGGCATCGTGTCGCGCAACATGTCGGGCTGGGCGACCAACATCTCCCTCGGGCTGATGCTGGGGATGACGCCGGTGCTCGGCAAGTTCTTCGGGCTGCCGCTGGATGTGCGTCACGTGACGCTCAACTCCGGCATCCTCAGCCTTGCCACGTCGTCCCTCGAGATGAAGTGGGTCGGCACCGGGCTGCTCACGCTGGCGGTGGCCGGCGTCGGGGTGATGTTCGTGCTCAACCTCGGGGTGAGCTTCGCCCTGTCGCTGATGACCGCCGTGCGCGCCTACGATCTGCCCAAGTCCGACCTGCGCGAGCTGCGCCGCCGTCTGTGGCATCGCCTGCGCACCCGGCCGCGGGATTTCCTGCTCCCGCCGAAGCGCCCGGCGGCTTCCTGAGGGTGCTGCGGGGAGGCTCAAGCTTGACGGCATCACGCCGTTAATCTCCCCGCGGCAGCCGGCCGGCTCATCCCGATGGGATCGAGGGCGGCGACCGCTCCGATCGATGCGTCCCACCCATGCGGTCCGTCACCGAGAGCCCCGAATGAATGCGCCCGAACGAAACCTCAAACTGACCAACCACCGCTCCGGCGAGCTTGCCGGCATCGTGCGGGTCAACGAAGAAATCAAGGCCATCGTCGCGACGGCCTTCCGGATCAACCTGATGGCCCTCAACGCCATCTTCCTGGCCAAGCGCGCGGGCAACGCCGCGCTGGGCTTCGGCGTGCTCTCCAACGAACTGCGCCGCTTCGCCCAGGATCTCACCCGACACATGGCCTCGCTGCGCGACATGACCTCCGGCTCGGTGGGCAGCGTCACCGGCGTCGTCCAGCAGCAGCGCAACTCGCGGATCCTCGCCGAGGCGATCCGCCTCGCCGGCGAGGTGCCCGGCGTGCGCGAGGCCCGCAAGCGCGGGATGGCGCGCCTGTCGGCCCAGCAGGTCAAGCTGCGCGCCCTCGACCTGCGCCTGCGCGCGGCGGTCGAGGAGACCCAGCAACTGGTCGAACTGGGCGGCGTGCTGGCCCGCTCGGCCAAGATCGAGGCGGCTTACGGCGGCGGGTTCAGCCCGGCGCTGATGCAGGTCTCGACGGATTTCGCGGAGGTGATCGCGCAGATCAAGCGATCCCTCGAAGTGCTCGGCAAGGAACGGCTCGTAAAGGACTAGGAACCCATGAAGCAGGCTCACTGTATCTTCCAGGAAGACGACCACCGCTGGCTGGCGATCGCGCGCGATGCGACCAAGCCGGGCTACATCATCGACACCAACGAATACGTGATCGTCGATGGCGAGGAGGCGCTGCTGTGCGACCCGGGCGGCATCGAGATCTTTCCGGCGGTCTTCTCGGCCCTGTCGGCAGAGTGCGACCCCACCAAGCTGGCCGGCCTGTTCGCCTCCCACCAGGACCCGGACATCATCTCGTCCCTGGCCCTGTGGCTGGAGTTCAAGCCGGATCTCAAGTGCTACACCAGCTGGCTGTGGCAGTCCTTCCTGCCCCACTTCGGCGGCGAGGACACCACCTTCGTGCCGATTCCCGATCCGGGCATGACCATCAAGCTCGGCAGCCTCGAACTGCAGGCCGTGCCGGCCCATTATCTGCACTCGTCGGGCAACTTCAACCTGTATGACCCGAAGGCCAAGATCCTGTTCTCCGGCGACATCGGCGCGGCGCTGCTGCCGCCCGACCAGGGCGGGCTGTACGTGGAGGATTTCTCCCGCCACATCCGCCACGCGGAAGCCTTCCACAAGCGCTGGATGGGCTCCGACCGGGCCAAGCGTGACTGGTGCGAGCGCGTCTCGCGGCTGGAGATCGACATGCTGGTGCCCCAGCACGGCTCGATCTACCAGGGCGCCGACGTGCAGCGCTTCATCAACTGGTTCGCGGCGCTGGAAGTGGGCGTGCTGCGCGGCTGAAGTTGAGGCCCCGCAAGGACGGGGCAGGGCGGATGCCCGAAAATGTCGTCAAGGCGTAACCCCATCCGAGGCGACATGTACCTGCTCATCAAGCATCTCCACATCACCTGCGTCGTGCTGAGCGGCGCGGGTTTTCTTTTGCGCGGCTGGTGGTCGATCACCGGATCGCCGCTGCTCAAGGCCCGGCTGACCCGGCGCCTGCCTCACGTGATCGACTCGTGTCTGCTCGCCAGCGCCATCGCTCTGGCGTGGATGGCCGGGCAATACCCCTTCGTGGATGGCTGGCTGACCGCCAAGGTGCTGGGCCTGCTGGCCTACATCGGCCTAGGTGTCGTGGCCCTGCGACCGACGCGGCCGCTCGGCGTGCGCGTGGTGGCGCTCGCCGCGGCGGCGGCCGTGTTTTCGTACATTGTGTCAGTGGCGCTCACCAAGAACCCGGCGGGCTGGCTCGCGCTCGTCTGATCAGATGGCGTGGTGGTTCAGCAGCCGCTTGAGCCCCGGGGTGTCAAGGATGCGGATGTGCTTCTGCTGGACCGCCACCAGGCCTTCTTCCTGGAAGCGCGAGAAGGCGCGGGAGACGGTTTCGAGCTTCAGGCCCAGGTAGGAGCCGATCTCGTCGCGGGTCATGCGCAGATGGAACTCGGACGGCGAGAAACCCCGCGCGGTGAAGCGCTGGGACAGGTTGAGCAGGAAGGCGGCGAGGCGTTCCTCGGCGCGCATGGAGCCGAGCAGCATCATCACGCCGTGGTCGCGCACGATCTCGCGGCTCATGATCTTGTGGAACTGGTGCTGCAGGCTCTCGACCTGACGCGACAGCTCTTCGAGGCGGCTGAAGGGGATCACGCACACTTCGCTGTCTTCGAGGGCGATGGCGTTGCACGAGTGGTGTTCGGTGCTGATGCCGTCCAGCCCCAGGACTTCGCCGGTCATCTGGAAACCGGTGACCTGATCGCGGCCGTCCTCCAGAATGACATCGGTCTTGAACGAGCCGGCGCGGATCGCGTAGATCGCCTCGAAGGACTCCCCGGAGCGGTAGAGATGCTGCTGACGCTTGATCTTGCGACGGCTGCCGACGAGCTCGTCGAGCTGGTTTATTTCCCGCGGGTCGAGCCCGAACGGCAGGCACAGCTCGCGCAGATTACACTGGGAACAAGCTGTCTTGATCTCGATAATTGTTGCTGGAATCGCAGAATTCATCTGTACGCTTACCACCTGGACTTGAGAGGATTTACCAACCTTTGGAGCCCTTTGATCCACATCAATACGATTACAGGATGATTCTGCGATCGTTTCGCGGAATTAATAGAAGCACGCCCATGAACGCGACTCAAAAAGATCTGATCTTCGACCCCGAGCTCATTCGCAAGTTTGATGTGAATGGCCCGCGTTACACTTCGTATCCGACCGCAGACCGCTTCGTCGAGGCCTTCAACTCCGACGCGCTGTGCGACTGGCTCGGCAAGAGGTCGATCGGCGGGATTGGCAAACCGCTCTCATTATACTTCCACATCCCGTTCTGCAATACGATCTGCTACTACTGCGCCTGCAACAAAATCATCACCAAGGATCACGGGCGCTCGGCCAAGTATCTGGAGTACCTCGAGAAGGAGGTTGATCTTCAGGTCGCCTGCCTGCAGGGCCCGCGGGAGGTGCTGCAGCTTCACCTGGGCGGCGGCACGCCCACCTTCCTGTCCCACGACGAGCTGCGCCAGCTGATGGGCATCGTGAAGAAGCACTTCACGCTGGTGCCCGACGGCGAGTACTCCATCGAGGTCGACCCCCGCAAGGTCGATGAAGCCACCGTCGCGCTGCTGGCCGAGCTGGGCTTCAACCGCATGAGCGTCGGCATCCAGGATTTCAACCCGGATGTGCAAAAGGCCGTCAATCGCGTCCAGAGCGAGGAAGAAACCAAGCTGGTGATCGACGCGGCCCGCGCCCACGGCTTCAAGTCGGTGAGTGTCGACCTGATCTACGGCCTGCCCAAGCAGAACGTTATCAGCTTCAACCGCACCCTTGAGCAGATCCTGGCCCTGTCGCCGGATCGCCTGTCGATCTACAACTACGCGCACCTGCCGAGCCTCTTCAAGCCCCAGCGCCGCATCGTCGACGCGCAGCTGCCGTCGGGCGAGACCAAGCTGCAGATCCTGCAGCTGGCCATCCGCCGCCTCACCGAGGCCGGCTACGTCTACATCGGCATGGACCACTTCGCCAAGCCGACCGACGAGCTCACCACCGCCCAGCGCCAGGGCCGCCTGCACCGCAACTTCCAGGGCTACTCGACCTACGCCGAGTGCGACCTGCTGGCCTTCGGCGTCTCCGCCATCGGCAAGGTCGGGCCGACGTACGCCCAGAACGTGAAGACGCTGGACGAGTACTACGACATCCTCGACACCGGCCGCCTGCCGGTGCTGCGCGGCATCGAGTTAACCCCGGACGACCTGCTGCGCCGGGCGATCATCCAGGCGCTCATGTGCCACTTCGAGCTGTCCATCGAATCCATCGAGATCGCCCACTTGATCGACTTCAAGAAGTACTTCGCTGCCGAGCTCGCCGACCTGCGCGAGATGGAGAAGGGCGGCCTCCTGAAGATCGACGACCAGTGGATCAGCGTGCTGCCCGCTGGCCGGATGCTGGTGCGGGCCATCGCGATGGTGTTCGACCGTTACCTGCGCTCCGACCGGGAGCGGACCCGCTACTCCAAGGTGATCTGATTCGCCGTCTGGTTGCTCCGGATCGTCAGGACTAAACTATGCGCCCCGTGACCTCGCGGGGCGCTTTTCATTTGCAGGGTTGAAACCATGCCGGAAACCGGTTACTTCGCAGTCTTCCTGATCGGCCTGCTGGGCGGCACCCACTGCGTGGCCATGTGCGGTGGCATCGTCAGCGCGCTCACCGTGCAGACGATCCAGATGCCCGGCCAGAAGCGTCGCGAGTGGCCGCTGCACCTGGCCTACAACCTCGGCCGGATCGGCAGCTACACCCTGGCCGGCGCGGCGATGGGCGCCATCGGCACGGTGGGCATGCTGTTCAACGACATCCTGCCGATCCAGCTCGCCCTGTACGTGGCGGCCAACCTGATGCTGGTGGCGCTGGGGCTTTACCTCACCGGCTTCACCCGCGCGCTGGCGGGGGTCGAGAAGCTCGGCCAGCGGCTGTGGAACCGCATCCAGCCGCTCACCCGGCGCTTCCTGCCGGCACGCTCGGTGGCCCAGGCGTTTCCGCTGGGGGCGCTGTGGGGCTTTCTGCCCTGCGGGCTGGTGTACAGCGTGCTGGCGACGGCCCTCGTCACCGGCTCGGCCGAGCGCGGCGCGGCGCTGATGCTGGCCTTTGGCCTCGGCACGCTGCCCAACCTGATGCTGGCGGGCCTGGTGCTCAAGCGCCTGCGCGACGTGGTGCGGAACCAGGCGGTGCGTACGGGGTCTGGACTGGTGGTGCTCGCCTTCGGCGTCTATGGTCTGGTGACGACGCCGTCGCTGGGCAGCAAGCTGTGGAATGGCGTGGTGTGCCATTTCTGACCCAACACTGGAGTACGCGGGATGAGCGAGCCGGCTGACGTGCGTTACGACCTGCCGGTGTCCGGCATGAGCTGCGCCGCCTGCGCGGTGCGCCTCGAAAAGGTGCTCAACCGCCTGCCAGGCGTCGACGCGAAGGTGAATTTCGCCACCGAGAAGGCCCGCATCACCGCCACGCCCGGCGGCGCGCCGGCCGCCGACATCCTCGGCGCGATCCGCAAGGCCGGCTTCGACGTGGCGCCCCAGGTGCTGGAGCTTGGCATCGGCGGCATGAGCTGCGCGGCCTGCGCGGCACGTATCGAGAAGGTGGTCAATCGATTGCCGGGCGTGGATGGCAACGTCAATTTCGCCGCCGAGACGGCCCGGGTGCGCTTCACCCCGGGGCTCACCGATCCGGCCGTCATCGTCGGCGCCATCGCCAAAGCCGGCTTCACCGCCACGCCGATCGCTGGCCGTGACCGGGAGGCGGAGCGGGCCCGCAAGGAAGCGGAGTTCCGCGCCGAGCTGCGGTTGTTCTGGATTTCGGCGCTGCTGTCGCTGCCTTTCCTGGCTCAAATGATCGGGATGCTCGGCGCCGGCGCAAGCGGCTCGATGCATCACGACGAGTGGCTGCCACGCTGGGCGCAGCTGCTGCTGGCGACGCCGGTGCAGTTCTGGATCGGGCGGCGTTTCTACAAGGGTGCGTGGTCGTCGCTGCTGGGCGGCGGCGCCAACATGGACGTGCTGGTGGCGCTGGGCACCAGTGTGGCCTACTTCTTCAGCCTCGCGGTGGTGCTGCTGGATCGACACGATCTGCACGTCTATTTCGAGGCCTCGGCCAGCATCATCACCCTGGTGTTGCTGGGCAAGCTGCTGGAAGCCCGGGCCCGGGCGCGCACTTCGGCGGCGGTCGAGGCGCTGTTGCGCCTGCAGCCGCCCACGGCGCGCATCGAGCGCGACGGGCAGATCGTCGAGTTGCCGGTGGAGCAGGTGGTCGCCGGGATGGTCTTTGTGCTGCGGCCGGGGGATTCGGTGCCGGTGGATGGCGAGGTGCTGTCGGGCGAATCGTCGGCCGACGAGGCGATGCTCACCGGCGAGAGCGTGCCGGTGGCCAAGGCGCCGGGCGACAAGGTCTTTGCGGCCACCGTGAATGGCGCCGGCGTGCTGCGCTGCCGGGCGGTGGGCGTGGGCGCCGAGACGCTGCTGGCGGGTATCGTGCGGCTGGTGGAGCAGGCTCAGGGCGGCAAGCCGGCGGTGCAGCGGCTGGCCGACCGCATCGCGGCGATCTTCGTGCCCACGGTGGTGGCGATTGCCTTCGCGACCTTCTTCGCCTGGTGGTGGATTGGCGGCGAGCTGGCGCCGGCGCTGGTCAATGGCGTCGCGGTGCTGGTGATCGCCTGCCCCTGCGCGTTGGGCCTCGCCACGCCGACGGCGGTGATGGTGGGTACGGGGCAGGGCGCCCGGGCGGGCATTCTGGTACGCAATGCCGAGGCGCTGGAGCTGGCCGAGAAGATCCGCACGCTGGTGGTGGACAAGACCGGCACCCTCACCGAAGGCCGGCCGGCGGTGCTGGACGTGCGCGTGGCGCCGGGCGCCAGTCGCGCCGACATGCTGGCGCTGGCGGCGAGCCTGGAAGAAACCAGCCATCACCCGCTGGCCCAGGCGGTGGTGGCTGCCGCGCGGGGCGAGAACCTGAGCTGGGCCGCAGCCGAGGCCGTGCAGGCGGTGGGCGGCAAGGGCGTGATTGGCCGCGTGGATGGCCGCGAGGTGGCGGTTGGATCGCCGGATTTCCTTGCCGAGCGGGGGGCGGCGCTGCCGGCCGAGGTGCTCGATCCGCTCCTGGCCGCAGCCCTCACGCCGGTGGGCGTGGCGGTGGATGG
>NZ_BSPX01000104.1:0-10435 GCF_030161255.1 Zoogloea oryzae | reverse complement strand
CCCCGCCAGCACCGCCACCACCAGCGCGCCGGCCGCCTGCATCGCCAGCGGCAGCCGGTGGATGGCCGGCTCCACGCCCGGGCTGCGGGTGAGCACCGGCACGAAATGCCCCATCGCCGCAAAGATGAGCGGCATCGCACCCAGCGCGAAGGCTGCGTGGGCCACCGCCGCCGGCGGCGCGCCCGCCACCATCAGCCCCACCGCCAGCGCAAAGGCCGCCACCGCGCTACAGCCGAGATAAATCAGCACTGCCTGCTCCTGTCTTTCGTCACCGGGCCATCAGGCCGGATTGTCCGCCACCAACCGCCGATCCGACCAAACCCACATCAAGGCCGACCGCCGCCAAGCCCGGCAGACTGCCGGCTCCACCGGCCACCCGCAAGCCATGCCTTCCGTCCGTCAAGCCCTTCACGACTTCGCCCGGCGCTACCTGTTTGCCGACGCCGCACCCATCTCGCCCCCCGAACGCCACCGCAGCACCCTCGCCGCCCTGCTGGGGGTGATGATCTTCGAGGGCGTGCTGTACGTGCTGCCGGTATCGCCGGAGGCCCGTCGGCTGCTGGCGCCGCTGGGCGCCACCTCGGTGATCCTATTCGTGCTACCCCACAGCCCCCTCGCCCAGCCCTGGTCGGTGATGGGCGGGCTGCTGCTGCCGGCGCTGGTGGGCTTTGCCAGCGGCCACTGGCTGCCCAATGCGTATCTCGCGGTGGGCGCCGCGGTGGGGGTGTCGGTGTGGTTGATGGCCCGCCTGCGTTGCATCCATCCGCCCGGCGGCGCGATGGCGATCGTGATGGCCACGGCCGCCGCCCAGGGGCTCGACGCTGTCACCAGCCTCGGTGCCGCGGCCAGCAACGTGGTGGCGATGCTAATGGCGGCCACCGCGGTGAACAACCTGATCCCCGGCCGCCGCTACCCGCTGTGCTCGCCGCCCACCGCGGCGCCACGCCCCGCGCGCCCGAGCCCGGCCGGCATCCGCCAGCCCGACATCGCCGCGGCGCTGGAGGAAATCGACGCCTACCTGGACGTGAGCGAGGACGACCTGACCCAGGTCTTCCAGCGCGCCGCGCGCCACGCCTTTCATCGTCACGTGTTGCTCACCTGCGGCGACGTGATGACGCCCGCCCCGGTGAGCGTCGAATTTGCGACCGAACTGAACGAGGCCTGGCGCCTGATGAACCGTCACAACCTGGCGCTGCTGCCGGTGATCGACCGCAGCCGCCGGGTGATCGGCCTGCTGCGTCTGGAGGATTTTCTGCGCCACGTGGAGCCCGACAGCGCCCGCGGCATCGGCGACAACGTGCGTCGCCTGCTGCGCCCTACACCCGGCTCCCATTCGGACAAGCCCGAGGTGGCCGGCCAGATCATGCTGACGCCCGGCCTTGGCCTGAAGCGCGTGAATACCACCGACGGCATCGCCGTGGCCGCCCACCTGCTGGGCGCCGGCGGGCAGGCGGGCGTGCCGGTGGTGGACGACGACGGCCGGCTGGCCGGCCTCATCACCCCCGCCACGATGACGGCAGTGCTGCTTCAGCACGAGGCGCTGGACTACGTGCGGGGCGACGACGGCATCGCCAGCCCCGCGATTTAGTTAAATTCCAGCAACAATCAAACAATGATTGTTGCTGGAATTGCAACATCAGGCGACCTTGGCGAAGTCGATCACGATCGCGCCCGGCTCGCGCTGCTGATAGGTGATCGTGACCTTCTCGCCATAGCGCTGCTGCAGCTGGCCCAGCAGCGGGATCGGGTCGTGGTCGTTGCAGAAACGCATCGTCTCGCCGGGCATCAGCGCGTCCAGCGCGCCGAAGATCGCCGCATGGCGAAAACGCTTGGCAATGCCGCGGGCGTCGAACGGGTACAGGGCTTCCGGGGTGGTGTGGTTGCAGACATGGATGGTTTGCATCGAGGCGCTCCTGGGGTGTCGATAAAGTCCGACTGAATTTGTCGGGTATCGCCAGTGTGCCGTCTGGACCAGGCGAATTCCTTGATCTGGATCGGGTTACGCGCAGGCTTTGTCACCACGCTCCAGCTTCTGCCATGATCGGACACGGTCAGCGTGGACGGAAAACATGCTCGCGCAGCCCGCTGCGGATGCGCCCCCTGAAAAGCAAGAAGCCGCCCGCAGGCGGCCTCTTGTCAATATCTTCAAACTGTCGCGCACTCGCTGAAGTTGCGCCGAGTCATTTTCGTGTTGGCGGAAGCTCAGGGATTCGAACCCTGGAACCCTTTCGGGTTGCCGGTTTTCAAGACCGGTGCAATCGACCACTCTGCCAAGCTTCCAGATTCTCTCTACGGAGGCCATCAAGACCCGTGCAGCAACCACGCTGCCACACCTCCGAGGGGGCGCATTCTAGCATGGGCCGCGCGGTTGAAACTTTCAGGGGCGTCCGTTACTCTCAAGCAGTGCAGGTCATCTGCTTTACATCAATCTGGAGGAAATCCATGCAACTCGACACTTACGGTCAGCAAACGCAGGTTTTGTCGCAAGGCGCAAACCGCGTGCTGCGCAACACCTACATGCTGCTCGCGCTCTCGATGGTGCCGACCGTTGCCGGTGCACTGCTCGGCGTGCAAATGCAGTTCTCGTTCCTGGCAGGCAGCCCGTTCATTGCCTTCGCGCTGTTCCTGGGCATCTCGTTCGCGTTCTTCTACGGCATCGAGAAGAACAAGAACAATGGCCTCGGCGTCGCATTGCTGCTGGGCTTCACCTTCTTCATGGGCCTGATGCTGTCGCGCATCCTGCAGGTTGCCCTGGGTTTCTCCAACGGCGGCTCGATGATCGCCCTCGCGGCGGGTGGTACCGGCGCGATCTTCGTCACCCTGGCCAGCATCGCCAGCGTCACGAAGCGCGATTTCACCAACATGGGCAAGTTCCTCACCGTGGGTCTGGTGGTGCTCCTGCTGGCGATGGTCGCCAACATCTTCCTGCAGATGCCGGTGCTGCACCTGGCCATCTCGGCGGCGGTGGTCCTGCTGTTCTCGGGCTACATCCTGTACGACATCAGCAACATCGTTCAGGGCGGCGAGACCAACTACGTGACGGCCACCCTGGCGGTCTACCTCGACGTCTATAACGTCTTCGTGAGCCTGCTGAACCTCATCATGGCCTTTGGCGGCGAGCGCGACTGACACGCGTCCGCGTCGGTAAGCAAAAAGGCGACCTTCGGGTCGCCTTTTTCATTGGAGCCTTGCAGCCTCAGGCCCGCTCGAAGAGCGCGATGGATTCCACATGGGATGTCTGCGGGAACATGTTGGCGATGCCCGCCCCCATCAGCCGGTAACCCTTCTCGTTGGTCAGCACCGCGGTATCCCGGGCCAGCGTGGCCGGGTTGCACGATACATAGACGATGCGCTTCGGCGAACACACGCCCAGCGCCTTGACCACCGCGATGGCCCCTTCCCGGGGTGGATCGATCAGCAGCTTGTCCAGCGGCCCGAGCGCCGCCAGGCTGTCTTCGGTCGCTTCGAACAGGTTGGCGGCGTGGAACTCGCAGCGCTTACCAAGGCCGTTGTCGACGGCATTCTGGCCCGCCCGACGGACCAGCGCGTCGCTGCCCTCAACACCCACCACGTAAGCGCCCAGACGGGCAATCGGCAGGCTGAAGTTACCTAGCCCGCAGAACAGGTCGGCGATCCGCTCCCCGGGTTTAGGATCGAGCAACTGCATCGTCCGGCGCATCAGCACCCGGTTGATGCCCATGTTCACCTGGGTGAAGTCGGTGGGCCGGAAGGCCATCGACACGCCAAACTCCGGCAGCGTGTAGGCCAACCCCGGCGCGTCCTTCGGAAACAGCCGACGCGCCGAATCCGGGCCGCTCGGCTGCACCCACACCTGGATCGACTCCGCCTCGCCAAAGGCGACCAGCCGGGCCGTGTCGGCCGCAGAGAGCGGCACCAGATGCCGGAACACCATCACCGTGATCCCCTCGCCCACCGCGATCTCAATCTGCGGCAGACGATCCGGCGCCGACATGCCGGAAATCAGCGCCCGCAACCGCGGCACCATCGCCGACACATGGGGCGGCAGGATCGCGCAGCTTTCCATTGGCGCCACGTAGCTGCTACGCCGCTCGTGAAAGCCGATCAGCACGCCGCCCTTGCTCGGCACCATCCGCACCGACAGCCGCGCGCGATAACGATAGCCCCAGGCCGGGCCGACGATCGGCGGGTAGAGCACATCCGGCCGCGCCCGGCCGATGTGCCAGAGGGCGTTCTCCAGCACCCGCTGCTTCGCCGCCACCTGCGCACCGGATTCCAGATGCTGCATGCTGCAGCCACCGCACACCCCGAAGTGGGGGCAGCGCGGCTCGACCCGCTGGGCGCTGGCCGAAATCACCCGCGTCACATCCGCCACCTCGTAGTTCGGCTTGACCTTGTAGGGCGTGAATTCGACCCGCTCGCCGGGCAAGGCGCCCTCGATGAAGATCGTCTTGCCGTCGACGTGGGTGACGCCGCGCCCCTCGTGATCAAGGGATTCGACAACGGCTTCGCGGGGGGCAGCTGCGTGCATGGCAATACGGTCGAAACAGAAAGGGCGCCATTTTAGCGGCGGTCACAGCCGTTGCAATCCGGCGCGTTATAATTGGCGGATGACAAATACACTTCTTGGCGGCCTGTCGGTCGAGACCTTTCTCACCGAATACTGGCAAAAAAAACCGCTCCTCGTGCGCCAGGCGGTTCCCGGCTTCACCGGCGTCGTAACCAAGGACGAACTCTTCGAGCTCGCCCGTGATCCGGACGTGGAGTCCCGTTACGTCACCCACACCGAAACCACCTGGGAAGTCATCCACGGCCCCCAGAAGGCATCCGACCTCAAGCGCAAGAAGCAGCCCTGGACGGTGCTCATCCAGGGGCTCAACCTCTTCTGCCCCGATGGCGACGAACTCCTCCACCGCTTCGACTTCATCCCCCAGGCCCGGCTCGACGACCTGATGGTGAGCTACGCCGTCGATAACGGTGGCGTCGGCCCCCACTTCGACAACTACGACGTGTTCCTGCTCCAGGGCATCGGCAAGCGCCGCTGGCTCATCAGCGACCAGGACGACCGCACGCTCATCGAAGACGCGCCGCTCAAGATCCTGCAGGATTTCCGCCCGGTGTACGACTGGGTGCTCGAGCCCGGCGACATGCTCTACCTGCCGCCCCACTGGGCCCACAACGGCATCGCCATCGGCGAATGCACCACCTACTCCATCGGCTTCCGCTCGCCCACCTACCAGGAACTCGCCCAGCAGTTCCTCAACTATCTGCAGGACACCCTCCAGCTCGATGGTATCTACGCCGACCCTGATCTCAAGCACCAGGCCCACTCGGCCCAGATCAGCGACCAGATGATCGACCGGGTGGCCGAAACCCTCCAGCGCATCACCTGGACCCGCGAGGACGTCCGCGGCTTCCTCGGCGCCTACCTCACCGAACCCAAGCCCCACGTCTTCTTCGACTCGCCCGACGAGCCCCTCGAGCACGACGAGTTCGTGGAAGCCTGCACCAAGGACGGCTACCGCCTCGATGCGCGCAGCCTGCTGCTTTTTACCGACGGCCACTTCTTCATCAACGGCGAGCCCGTTCCAGTCGAAACCGACGACCAGCCCACGCTCCAGGCTCTGGCCGACAACCGCCGCGTCGACACAATTGCCGGTTTGTCGGAAGAAGGCATCGCGCTGCTTTATGACTGGTATTGCTGCGGCTTCGCTCATCCATCAGCAAATCTGATGGAATAGCGCGTTACCTTGACAATCCGGCTTGACACCACCGCGGGCTTGTTGCGGCAACGCAACAACGTCTTTATTCAAGCACTTCCTCCGTGGTAGGATTCGGGCCAGATCGGGTCCCCCACCTGATTGCTCCTGATTTAAGCTTGTTGTACTTCATTTATCGATAAGGGAAACCAACAATGAAACAATCTCTCCTGGTTGCTGCTCTCGTTGCACTCGCTGTTTCCGCTTGCGGCAAGAAGGAAGAGCCGAAGCCCGTTGAAGCTCCGGCTGCTGCTCCCGCCGCTGCTGCCCCGGCCGCCCCGGCTGCCCCCGCCGCTGATGCCAAGCCCGCTGAAGCTGCTGCCCCCGCTGCCGCTCCGGCTGCTGATGCCAAGCCCGCTGAAGCTGCTGCTCCCGCTGCCGCTCCGGCCGCCGCTGGCTCCACCGCCGAAAACGCCGCTGCTGCTGCCGCTGCCAACACCGAAAAGAAGTAATCTTTTCGCTGTTGAAAAAAAGCCAACCTGCGGGTTGGCTTTTTTTACGCCCGTTGCCAGCCCGCGGACAATCCTTAAGCGGAAGCAGGCACAAAAACAAAACGCCGGACATTGCCGGCGTTTTGCTTGTGAAGCACAGGAACCGATCTACTTCAGCTGATCGTGCAGCAGCGACAGGATCTTGCGGGCCGAGGTCGAGGTGTCCGTACCACCTTCACGGGTCAGCACCTGCACGGAAGACGATGCATCGGCACCCTTCACGTAGATCCGGTACTGGCTGCCCGACTGAACCTGCGGCTTGTCGCTGCGCCAGAAGGCCAGCCGCGACAGGATGCCCTCATCCTTCTTCGATTTGACGTCGACTTCCGGATCCACGTAACGCACGTAGTAAAGCCCCTGAGCGCGGTCACGGTCTTCGACGGTGAAGCCCACGCGATCCAGCGCGAGGCCAACCCGGCGCCAGGCGCGATCGAAACCTTCCTGTACCTCCAGAACCGCAGCACCGCCTTCGACGTTCTGGAGGCTGGCCTTCTCGGCCTTCGGCACGGCAGCAATCTGGGCCTTGGCGCGGGTCTCGTCGGCCCCCAGGCGAACCATCAGGCGCTGCAGGAACTCGGCTTCGAGCTCCGGATCGGCCGGGCGCGGCTGCCAGATCGTCTGAGTCTTGGCTTCGTTCGGGTAGATTTCCATCATGCCGCGATGGCTGATGTAGATCTCGACCGTGCCGGGCTCGTTGCCCGCTTCCAGCCGGGTGCGGTACTTGTCCCGCTCCGGCGTGGAGTAGATGCCGTCGATGACCTTGCCGAGGGTCCGGCGGATGATGTCATCCTGGATCTTGGCGCGGTTCTCGGCCCAGTCGGTCTCCATCACGCCAATGTCAGGGCTGTCGATGTTGAGGATGAAGCCGTTCTCCTGCCAGAACTCGCGGACCTGCGGCCAGATCTTGTCGGCCGAGCCAGGCACCACCAGCCAGCGCTGCGAACCCGAACGCTCGACGCGCATCTTGTCGATGGACTGGGGCGCCACAGCCACGCCGGGCGCGACACCCGCAGCGGTGGCCGCAGCGGTACCAGCCTGGTTCGAACGCTCGGCGCTGTAGGCCGAATACGTGGCAATGCCCTTCGGGCTCACGTCGGGAACGGCATAGCGATCGTCTGCGGTGGGCGCGGTGAGATCCGGCGGCACCTCGAGCGTGGGACGCTTGGCGGTGGCCGCCGCACTCTTGTAGTCGATCTTTTTCGATTCCAACAAGGAACCGGAGCATCCGGCAAGCGCAAACGCGACGACGACCGTCGCACCGGAAGCCAACTTTCGGCTTTGCATTCGTAACCCTCGGGGTGGGAAAAACCAGTCCTGGTTTGACACGCTTAGGTGGAACCGTTTCAGACTTCGATGCCGGCCTGACGCATGGCCTCGCGGACGCGACCATGGAAGGGCTCGGACAGCTGGGTCAGCGGGAGGCGGATGGCGTTGCCGATCAGGCCCATCTGCGCCACCGCCCACTTCACGGGAATCGGGTTGGCTTCGCAGAACAGGTCGCGGTGCAGCTTGACCAGCCTGGCGTTCAGATCACGGGCACGCGGGCCGTCGCAGGCGATGGCGGCGACGCACATCTCGTGCATCAGGCGCGGCGCGACGTTGGCGGTGACCGAGATGGTGCCGTGGCCGCCAAGCATCATGAAGGCCATGGCGGTCATGTCGTCGCCGGTGTAAAGGGCAAAATCCTTGGGGGCACGGGCCACGAGGTCGCAGGCGCGATCGATGCTGCCGGTGGCGTCCTTGATGCCGATGATGTTCGGGATCTCGGCCAAACGCAGGGTCGTGTCGTTGGCGAGATCGGCGACGGTGCGGCCCGGCACGTTGTAGAGGATCATCGGCAGCGGGCTGGCTTCGGCAATCGCGCGGAAGTGCTGGTACATGCCTTCCTGGGTCGGGCGGTTGTAGTAGGGCACGACCGACAGGCCGGCCACCGCACCCGCCTTGCGGGAGAACTCGGTGAGCTCGATGGCTTCGCGGGTGGAGTTGGCGCCGGTGCCGGCGATGACCGGAATGCGGCCTGCAGAGTGTTCGACGGCCACGCGGATGAGCTCGCAGTGCTCCTCGACGTTCACCGTCGGCGATTCGCCGGTGGTGCCGACGACGACGATCGCATCGGTGCCTTCCTTGATGTGGAAGTCGATCAGGCTGCGGAAACGGGGCAGATCCAGGCTGCCATCCTCGAGCATCGGCGTGACGATGGCGACAATCGAACCGGTAATCATGGGCTATCGGGAGAGAGGGAAAGTTGAATATTGTACCCAATCACTTCCGGAAGGATAGACGGGCGCAAATTGCTGTTACCAAAACAGGGGGTCAGCCCGGAGGAAAGCGCGGCGAAACAGGCGTTCCGCCGCGCGGCCGGATCACAGATCGGCGAGGGATTTGATGTGCGCGACAACACTTCGGGCCAGCGAAGACAGGGAGTAACCGCCTTCGAGCATCGACACGATGCGGCGACCGGCGGTCTCGGCGGCGACCTTCTTGAGCTGCTCGGTCGCCCAGATGTAGTCGGCCTCGACGAGCCCCAGGGAACCCATGTCGTCCTCGTAGTGGGCGTCAAAACCCGCCGAGATGAAGATCATTTCGGGGGCGTGATTGCGCAGCGCAGGCACCCAGATGTCGGAGACGATCTCGCGGAAGACGTCGCCCCGCGAGCCAGCCTTGACCGGCACGTTGACCATGTTGGGCGCCGGGTTGTCGGCACCGCTGTAGGGGTAGAACGGGTGCTGGAAGATGCTGACCATCAGCACGCGGGGGTCGTCCTTGAAGATGTTCTCGGTACCGTTGCCGTGGTGCACGTCGAAGTCGATGATCGCGACGCGCTTCAGGCCGTGTGCTTCAAGGGCGTGGCGGGCGGCAACGGCCACGTTGTTGAAGAAGCAGAACCCCATCGCCTTGTCGGCCTCGGCATGATGGCCGGGCGGGCGGATGGCGCAGAAGGCGTTCTCGACCTCGCCGGACATCACCAGATCGGTGGCGAGGATGCCCGCCCCGGCGGAGCGCAGGGCGGCCTTCATGGTGTTCGGGCACACTGCGGTGTCCGGGTCGAGGTGGCGGATGCCGTGCTCGGGCACGCTGGCCAGCAGCTCCTCGACGTGGGGGCGGGGATGGGCGCGGGAGATCTGCTCGACGCTCGCCAGCGGTGCATCGTGGAAGGCCAGGTACATGTCCAGACCGGCCGCGATCAGACGGTCGTTGATGGCCGCCAGACGTTCGGGAGATTCCGGGTGATGCTCACCCATGTTGTGAAGCCAGCAGTCGCGGTGTGTGATGAATGCGGTACTCGTCATTAAAAACCCTCCCCTCGCGAAACCTCGCAGAAGCGCGTTGATTGTTGCAGAAGACCATGCCGGCATTGCCGCACAGCCTGCCCGCTGTTGTGGAATCATTATCCACTTAACCCGCCCCCGAAAAAAGCCTTCGCCATGCCGATTCACATCGCCCGACGCCTCATCGATTCCGCCAGCCGCATCATTCTCGGCAAGGACCACGCCGTACGCCTCGCCCTGGCCTGCGTGCTGGCCCGTGGCCACCTGCTGATCGAGGACATCCCCGGCGTCGGCAAGACCACCCTCGCCCACGTGCTGGCCCGCCTGCTCGGGCTGCAGTTCCAGCGCATCCAGTTCACCAGCGACATGCTTCCGGCCGACATCGTCGGGGTGTCGATCTACGATCAGCGGGACGGCGCCTTCCGCTTTCACCCGGGGCCGGTGTTTGCCCAGCTGGTGCTCGCCGACGAGATCAACCGGGCCACGCCCAAGGCCCAGAGCGCGCTGCTCGAAGCCATGGAGGAGCGCCAGATCAGCGCCGAAGGCCAGACCTGGCCGCTGCCCCAGCCCTTCTTCGTGATCGCCACCCAGAACCCGGCCGAGCAGATCGGCACCTTTCCGCTGCCCGAAAGCCAGCTCGATCGTTTCCTGATGCGCCTCTCGCTGGGCTACCCGGATCGCGCCGCCGAGCGCGCCCTGCTGGCCGGCGAGGATCGCCGGGACCTGATCGCCCACCTGCCGGCCGAGCTTGCGCCGGGCGAACTCGACGCCCTGTTCGCCGCAGCACGGGCAATCCATGCCGGCCCGCGCCTGCTCGATTACATCCAGGCCTTGCTCGCCGAGAGCCGCGAGGGTGCGGCCTTCTCCCTCGGCATGTCGCCCCGCGCCGGCTTCGGCCTGCTGGCCGCCGACCGGGCCTGGGCGCTGCTGGCGGGGC
>NZ_BSPX01000103.1:0-10993 GCF_030161255.1 Zoogloea oryzae | reverse complement strand
CCGGACGTGCTGGTGATGGACCTGTCGATGCCCGGCTGCGGCGGCCTGTCGGCGCTGGAACGCATCCTCGCCCGCGAGCCCGGCGCCCGGGTGCTGATCGCCTCGGCCCACGCCGACGCCCTCACCGCCGAACGCGCCCTCAAGGCCGGCGCCGCCGGCTACCTGTGCAAGCGCAGCGCACCGGACGAGCTCCTCCGCGCGGTGGGCCTGGTGGCCGCCGGCCAGACCTACATCGACCCCGAGATCGCCGCCGTGCTGCGCCGCGCCGACCGCCCGGAGCACCCGGCCGAAGCCCTCACCGACAAGGAATTCCACGTTTTCCTGCAGCTTGCCCAGGGCCACTCGGTGGCCGAGGTGGCCGACACCTTCCACCTCAGCCCCAACACCGTGGGCACCCACCTTTACCGCATCAAGCAGAAGCTCGGCATCCAGAACATGGCCGAACTGGCGATGGCCGCCGTCCGCGCCGGCCTGATCGAGGTCTGACCACACAGCACCCCCAACCCCCGGAGACAACATGAAAAACAAGGCATCCCTCTTCGTCGCCATCCTCGCCCTCAGCGCCGCCCTGCCGGCTGCCGCGGGCAACACGCTCAAGGTTCAGGAGCACATGGACATCGCCGTTCCGCCTGCCAAGGTCTGGGACACCGTGCGTGACTTCGGCAGCCTCGCCTGGCACCCGGCCGTCGCCACCACCACCCTCGACAAGGGCGAAAAGGACAAGCGCGGCGCCGTGCGCACCGTCACCACCAAGGACGGCGCCAAGCTGGTCGAAGAGCTGCTCAATCATCGCGATTCCGAGCGCATGCTCAAGTACCGCATCATCGACTCGCCGCTGCCGGTGAGCGGCTACGTGTCCACCCTCAAGGTCAAGGCCGCCAAGGGCGGCAGCCGCGTCGAATGGTCGTCCACCTTCAAGGCCAAGGGGGCTGATTCGGCCACCGCCAAGAACGCCGTGCGCGGCATCTACACCAGCGGCCTTGGCGCCCTCAAGCAGCAGCTCGAAGCCAAGTAAGCCTCACCCGCGCCGATGGTCTCCGCCCGAAGTCTCCTGCACCGGGCCGCCACCGGCGCCCTCTTCTGCCTTGCCTGCCTGGGCCTGCCCACGCAGGCGGGCGATCTCTCCCAGGCCGACATGGCCCGGCGCATCCAGCCGCCGCTCCATGTGGGCGACAAGCTCCGCGACATCCCCGCCTGGCCCATCACCAGCGAGCTCGAACCCGAAGCCGGCCCCATCGCCTACGCTTTTGAATCCATCGACCTCGCGCCCATTCCGGGCTTCGAGGGCACCCCCCTCAACCTGCTGGTCACCATTGACCGGCGCGGCAACTTCCTGGGCGTCGAGCTCTTGCGCCAGCACGAGCCGGTGTTCCTCTCGGGCCTCGGCGAAGAGCCCCTGAAGGATTTCCTGCGCCAGTACGAAGGCAAGAGCCTCAAGCAGGAGATCACCGTCTCCAGCCTCTACGGCAACACCCGCGCCGGCGCGGGCGGCAACCGGGTGGTGCTGGACGGCGTGAGCAAGGCCACCGCCTCGGTGCGCATCGTCAATCAGAGCGTGCTCACCTCGGCGCTGGCGGTAGCCCGCGCCCGCCTCGGCTTTGCCGCCCCGGCCAACAAGGCGCCGCCCGCCGAGGTGCGGCCGGACGTGTTCGAGCAACGCAGCTTCGCCCAGCTGGTGGAAAGCGGCGCCATCGGGCGGCTGCACCTGACCAACGCCGACGTGGAGCAGCGCTTTGCCGGCAGCGAAGGGGCTGGCGTCGACGCGGACGCCCTCGCCCGGCCCGACGCCACCTTCGTCGACCTCTACGTGGCCTACCTCAACGCGCCGACCATCGGCCGGGCGATCCTCGGCGACGCCGGCCACGCCGACCTGATGCGCCGGCTGGAACCCGGCCAGCACGCCTGGTGGGTGGCCAGCAGCGGCCGCGACGCCTTCATCGATGAGGGCTTCACCCGCGGCACCGTGCCACCGCGCCTCGCCTTCAGCCAGGACGGCGGTCCGGTGGAGCTGCGCGACCTGGACATCGCCCCCGCTCCGCCCGCTGGCGCCCCGCCCCTCAACGCGTCGCTGGTGCTGCGGGTGCCGCCCATGTCGGGCGTCGATCCGGCCAGCCCGGTGCGCTTCGAATTGACGCTCACCCGCGCCAAAGGCTCGATGCTGCCGGTCATCACCCAGCGCAGCGCCGTCCTGGATTACCGGCCGCCGGCCGGGCTGTTCCATCGCCCGCCCGCCCCGCTGCCTGACTGGCTGATCGCCTGGAAGGATCGCGCCACCGAACTCGCGGTGATCGGCGCGGCGCTGCTCGTCCTGTCGGTGGTACTCGCCCGGCCGCGCTGGATGTCGGTGTCGGCATCGCGCCTGCGGGTGTTCCGGCTGGGCTTTCTGGCCTTCACCCTCGGCTATCTGGGCTGGTACGCCCAGGGGCAGCTGTCGATCGTGCAGATCACCGGCGCGGTCAAGTCGCTGGCCGCCGGCGCGGGGCTCAAGAGCTTCCTGTACGACCCGGTGAGCCTGCTCCTCATCGCCTTCACGCTGGTGAGCTTCGTGGTGTGGGGCCGGGGCACCTTCTGCGGCTGGCTGTGTCCGTTTGGCGCGCTGCAGGAGTTCGCCGCCCACCTCGCCCGCCTGCTGCGCCTGCCCGAGCGCCGGCTGCCGCCGCGGCTCGGCGATGTGCTCGAGAAGAGCCGCTACGCCGTGCTCGCCGCCCTGGTGGCCGCCGCGGCATTCGCCCCGCAGCTGGCCGAGAAAGGCGTCGAGATCGAACCCTTCAAGACCGCCATCACCGTGGGTTTCGACCGGAGCTGGCCCTTCGTGGCCTGGGCGGTGCTGCTGCTGGTGCTGGGCGGCGTGTATTACAAGTTCTTCTGCCGATACCTGTGCCCGCTGGGCGCGGCGATGACCCTCGGCGGCAAGCTGCGCATCCTCGACTGGCTGCCGCGGCGCACCGAATGCGGCCAGCCCTGCCAGACCTGCCGCCACCGCTGCAGCTACGACGCCATCGAGAAATCCGGCGCCATCCGCTACGACCGCTGCTTCCAGTGCCTCGACTGCGTGGGCATCTACCACGACGAAAACCGCTGCGCGCCGATCATGCTGTACCGCAAGCGCGCCGCCGCGACGCGACGCTAAACCCATCGCCCCGTGCCGCCAGCGGATGCGCCGCGCTAGGCGCTCGCGTCGAAAGCCCGTACATTAGCGAACACTGATTTACATCGAACCGCCCTGCGTCCAATGCCCTTCGCCCTGCTCCTCGTCACGTTGGGAGCGCTAGCCGTCTTCCTGTTTCCGATGCTGATCCGCCGCGGGCTCACCGCACCCCGGCTGCGGGAATCCGGACAGCCGACGGATCTTCCATGGCAGACCATCCGGATTCCGACCGTGCGGGGCAGGACGCTCCACGCTTGGTACATGCCCCCTGGCGGCGCCGAGCCCGCGTCCGCGGTTGCCGTGCTGCACGGCTGGGGCGGCAACGCGGAGACCATGCTGCCGCTCGCCGCCCCGCTGCATCTGGCGGGACATGGCGTGCTGCTCTTCGACGCGCGCTGTCACGGCAGCAGCGACGACGACGATTTCGCCTCCCTGCCGCGCTTTGCCGAAGACCTGGAACACGCCCTCGACTGGCTGGCCCGGCAACCGGAGGTGGACGCCCGGCGCCTGGCCGCCATCGGTCACTCAGTCGGCGCGGCGGCAGCCCTGCTCGTCGCGGCACGCCGACCCGCGCTTTCGGCCATCGTGAGCCTCGCGGCATTTGCCCATCCGGCGCGGATGATGGAGCGCTGGCTCGACAGCAAGGGCATTCCCCGCTGGCCCTTCGGGCAACTGATCCTGTGGTACGTGCAGCGCACGATCGGCCATCGTTTCGACGACATCGCCCCCTGCCACACCATCCGGCAGATACGCTGTCCGGTGCTGATCGCCCACGGCAGCGACGACGCAACGGTGCCGGTGGCCGAAGCCCGCGAGATCCACGCCAACCGTGCCCACGACGACGTCGAGCTGCGCATCCTGACGGGTGGTCACGACGACTGCCAGGATCTCGACCGGGTGCTGGCCGATGTCGTCCGCTTCCTCGACAGCAGCCTTGGCCCCGGAAGCACCAAAGAAAACGCCCCGCAGACAGGCGGGGCGTTTCTTGCAGCACCGTCCGGCGGAGCGCTCAGGCGCCCTGCCGCAAACTGATGCTCAGCGGGCCGGCACCATGATGTCGGCTTCGCCTTCGAGCACGACCTTGCCGCGCACGGTGCACACCGTGTCGAACTTGGCCTTGCGCTTCTCGGGGGTGAGTTCCTTGATCGTGCAACGCGCAACCACGGTGTCGCCGATCTTCACCGGGGCCTTGAACTTCAGGGTCTGGGCCAGGTAGATCGCGCCGGGGCCGGGCAGCTTGGTGCCGAGCACGGTGGAGATGAAGCCAGCCGACAGCATGCCGTGGGCGATGCGACCACCGAACATGGTGGAGGCAGCCAGTTCTTCGTTGATGTGCACCGGGTTGTAGTCACCGGAGACACCGGCAAACATCAGGATGTCGGCTTCGGTCACGGTGCGGGCATAGACGGCGCTCTGGCCGACGGACAGTTCCTCGAACTTGTAACCGTAGAACTCTTCGAAATTGTTGTTCTGTTCGCTCATTGCTGTTCCCTTATGCATGTTGGTGGTCTGAGACGCATGGCGCTCCCGGGCCGGAACGCTGCCGGCATGAGGCGCCCCGGCAGCATACCGCAAAAAGCGTGACGTTTTTGACGCCGCGCGCGTTCAGCCCGCCGCCAGCAGGCCCTGCTTTTCGATGAAGGCGATGATCTCGGCGAGGCCCTGGCCGGTCTTGAGGTTGCTGAAGATGAAGGGCCGCTCGCCGCGCATCTTCTTCGCGTCACGGTCCATCACCTCCAGCGAGGCGCCCACCATCGGCGCGAGGTCGATCTTGTTGATCACCAGCAGGTCGCTCTTGGTGATGCCGGGCCCGCCCTTGCGCGGGATCTTGTCGCCGGCGGAGACGTCGATCACGTAGAGGGTGAGGTCCGACAGCTCCGGCGAGAAGGTGGCCGCCAGGTTGTCGCCGCCGGATTCGACGAAGATCAGCTCGACATCGGGGAACAGGCGGATCAGGCGATCGACGGCTTCCAGGTTGATCGAGGCGTCCTCGCGGATCGCGGTGTGGGGGCAGCCGCCGGTCTCGACGCCGATGATGCGCTCGGGCGCCAGGGCCTCGTTGCGTACCAGAAACTGGGCGTCCTCGGCGGTGTAGATGTCGTTGGTGACCACGGCGAGGTCGTATTTTTCGCGCAGGGCGCGGCACAGGGCGAGGGTCAGGGCGGTCTTGCCGGAGCCGACGGGGCCGCCGATGCCGACGCGCAGGGGTTGGCCTTTCATGGAGCTTCCTTGGTCTGGTCTTGGGTGGATCTGGATGGGATTGAGGGTTCGGGCAGGGAGCTCACCAGCCGGCGCCACTGGCTGGCCAGCCCGGCGTCGTCGAGCAGCTCGGCAAGGCCGGCGGGTGTGGGCCAGTCCGGGTCGGGGTAGATCTCGCACTTGTGCTTCATGCTGCGGTGCGGCACCACCAGCTCGCCACCGGCGGCAGCCTCGTGGGCGGCGCGGATGCCTTCCGCGATGAGCGCATCGATGAAGGCCGGATCGCGGTTGAGCTTGGAGGCGTAGTTGAGTGGAAAGCGCGCCAGCGGGCCATCGCGACGAGTGCCCAGGCGGATAAAGCAAACCGTCACCGGCTTGTAGTCGGCAAGCCCTTCCGGCAACCCGGGCACGCTGCCAAGCTGTTCGGCGATGCGGTTCACCCGGTCGATGGACCTGAGCTCCTGCCCCAGCGAGAGGTTGCCGGCCAGCTCGTTGCGCCGGTCGGCCTGCTCGTCGGGCGTGTCGGGGCCGCAGTCGGAGCCTTCGTAGCGGTTAGGGTTGATCTGCACCACCCACAGCAGATCAGGCTTGCGGTCGCGGCTGCGGCCGTCGAAGAAATCGTTGATCGGCGGATTCTGGGAATACAGGCCGTCCCAGAAGAAGCGCTGCTCCCGCCGGCCGGAGCCATCGCCCGCATCGACCGACAGCGGCTTGGCGACGAAGAGCTCGGGAATGCAGGCGCTGGCAAGCAGCTCGTCGAGGCGCAAGCCCTCCTCCATCTGCTCGGGAAAGGTGCGGAAGGCGGTCTGCGGCTCGCCGTCGGGATTGACCACATCCACCGCGCCCACGAACAGATCGATCCCCGGCCGGCCGCCAAAGCGTTCGGCATCCGCCGGCAAGCCGACCACCGCGCGCATGTCGTCCTTCATGCGCGCCTGGATCAGCTCGGACAACACCGCCGACGGCGGGTAGCTCAGGGTCGGCAGCATGTCCTGCAAGGCGTCGGGGAGCGCGTCCTGCCAGGACATCAGCCACTGGCTGGCGGCGTTGCTGAAATATTCGCCCCACCACAAGGGCGGCTTGCCGCTCGGGTCGAAGCTGGCCTTGTTGCGGTTCCAGTAGTGCAGCACCCGGCGGGCGCCTTCGGCCCACGATCCGTCGGGCGCGGCGCTCCAGGCCATCGCCGCGGTGATCGCGCCGCCCGAGGTGCCCGAGAGGCCCAGCAGGTCGAACCAGTTGCCGTCCTCGCCACGACGACGGAAGTACTCGAAGGAGAAGAACAGGTAGGCCAGCGCGCCGGCGGTAAAGGCCGTGTGGGCGCCGCCGCCCTGGCAGGCGATGGCAAGGCGCGGCACGTCGGCGGACGCCTTTCGGGAGGGTCTGGGCAATTTCTTGGTCGATGGGGGCATCTCAGGAGCGGAAGAGTCGCGAATACTGGGTCTCGTGGCGGCTGCTGGCGATGGCGAGGCCGGGCTGGAAATTGGACCAGTCTTCCGGCGCCAGCGCCAGCGCGGCAGCCACGCGGTCCGGCACCCGGGCGGCCAGATCGGACAGCAGGCGCTGGCCGGCGGCCTGCCCCAGGGGGACAGCCTTCACCGCGGCCATCACCATGTTCTCGATCCACGCCCAGGCGTAGCCGCTGATCGCCGGCCCGGGCTCGACCTGCCAGGCCACCGCCGCCGCCGCCCAGGCGACCGGAAAGGCCGGATCGTCAATCGCCCGCAGCCGCGCCGCCCAGCCGGGCAGGCCCGCGAAGGCCGGCAGATCCACCAGCAGGCGGACCAGCGAGTAGCCCATCTGGACGGTTTCGGCGCGCAGCTCGGAGGTCTCGCGGCTGGCGAGGCAGAGGGCGTTGAGCTCACTCACCCGGCCGTCGTCGCCGGCCGCCCAGGCGTCCATCAAGCGCGCCAGCAGCGGCAGCTCAAAGCCGCCCACCGCGCCGGCGAGGGCGTCGGCAATCCACTCGCCCACCTGGGCTTCGGTCTTGACGAGACCCGAGTCGATGGCGAACTCCAGCCCCTGCGAATAAGTGTAGGCGCCCACCGGCAAGGTGGGGCTGGTGAGCTGCAGCAGGCGGACCAGGGCGAGGCTCATCCCGGCGCCCGTCACTTGTACTGGTGGATCTTGGCTTCGGTCGCACCGCGCTCGGCGTGGTGATGGCCGTGGGCGTAGGCGCCGGCTTCGGGCTCGAAGGGGGCGGTGAGGCTGGCAACCTCGGCGCCGAGGCCGGTGAGCATGGTTTCCAGCACGTGGTCGGCCTGGATGCGCAGCCAGCCTGCACCCACCTGCACCGCCACGTGGCGGTTGCCCAGATGATAGGCGGCGCGGGCCAGGGCGAAGGCATCGGCGCAGCGGGCTTCGATCAGGTCTTCGGGCGCAGCAACCACCTCGACGATCCGCCCGTCGGCCGCCAGCAGGCGATCACCGCCGCGCAGGATGGTGCCCCGGGGCAGGAACAGGCCGACCTCCTCCCCATCCTCCAGCTGGGTGCGCAGGCGGCTCTTGGTACGGGCGTCGAAATCAAGGGTGAGGCGTGCGGTCGGGGCGGCGTCGCCGGTGTAGAGGGTTTCGATCAGCAGCATCGGTCAGACAATCTCATCTAGCTCAGACTTATCGGTCGGACCTGTAGGTCGGACTTCAGTCCGACACCGGGGATGGTTTGTCGGACTGAAGTCCGACCTACAGGGCATCACTTGCTCAAAAAAGGAAATACCGCTGCGCCATCGGCAGCACGCTGGCGGGTTCGCAGGTGAGGAGCTGGCCATCGGCCCGGACCTCGTAGGTTTCGGGGTCGACGCTGATCTCGCCCTGCCAGTCGTTGTGGATCATCGAGGACTTGGTGACGCTGCGGATGCCGCGCACGGCCTCGAGTGGCTTGACGAGGCCGAGACCGTCCAGTGCGCCGCTCGCCAGCGATGCCTGGGACACGAAGGTGAGGGAGGTCTTCAGCCCGCCGCCGAAGGCGCCGAACATGGGCTTGTAATGCACCGGCTGGGGCGTGGGGATGGAGGCGTTGGCGTCGCCCATCGCGGCGGCGGCGATCATCCCGCCCTTGAGGATCAGGCTCGGCTTGACGCCGAAGAAGGCCGGTTTCCAGATCACCAGATCGGCCAGCTTGCCGACCTCGATGGAACCGACCACGTGACTGATGCCGTGGGCGATGGCTGGATTGATGGTGTATTTGGCGATGTAGCGTTTGGCGCGGAAGTTGTCGCTGCGGGCGGTGTCGCCACCCAGCGCGCCGCGCTGCACCTTCATCTTGTGAGCGGTCTGCCAGGTGCGGATCACCACCTCGCCCACCCGGCCCATGGCCTGGGAATCGGACGAGAACATCGACAGCGCGCCGATGTCGTGGAGGATGTCTTCGGCGGCGATGGTCTCGCGGCGGATGCGGGATTCGGCGAAGGCCACGTCCTCGGCGATGGCCGGATCGAGGTGATGGCACACCATGAGCATGTCCAGGTGCTCGTCGATGGTGTTGATGGTGTAGGGCCGGGTCGGGTTGGTGGAGCTGGGCAGCACGTTGGGCAGGCCCGCCAGTTTGACGATGTCCGGCGCGTGGCCGCCACCCGCGCCTTCGGTGTGGAAGGTGTGGATGGTGCGGCCCTTGAAGGCGGCGGCGGTCGTCTCGACAAAACCCGATTCGTTGAGGGTGTCGGAGTGGATCGCCACCTGCACGTCCATCTCCTCGGCCACACTCAGGCACGTGTCGATGGCGGCGGGCGTGGTGCCCCAGTCTTCGTGGAGCTTGAGGCCGATCACGCCGGCCTCGACCTGCTCGGCGAGCGGCCCCGGCAGGCTGGCGTTGCCCTTGCCCAGAAAACCCAGGTTCATCGGAAAGGCGTCGGCCGCCTGGAGCATGCGCGCGATGTGCCACGGCCCCGGGGTGCAGGTGGTGGCGTAGGTGCCGGTGGCCGGGCCAGTGCCGCCGCCGATCATGGTGGTGACGCCGCTCATAAGCGCCTCTTCGATCTGCTGCGGGCAGATGAAGTGGATGTGGGTGTCGATACCGCCGGCGGTGACGATCATCCCCTCGCCGGCGATCACCTCGGTGGCGGCGCCGATGGCAATCGTGACGCCGGGCTGGATGTCCGGGTTGCCGGCCTTGCCGATGGCGCTGATGCGCCCGTGCTTGAGGCCGATGTCGGCCTTGACGATGCCCCAGTGGTCGAGGATGAGCGCGTTGGTGATGACGGTGTCGGCCACCTCGGCGGCCAGGCGCTGGCCCTGGCCCATGCCGTCGCGGATCACCTTGCCGCCGCCAAACTTGACCTCTTCACCGTAGATGGTGAAGTCCTTCTCCACCTCGATCCACAGCTCGGTGTCGGCGAGGCGCACCCGGTCGCCCACGGTGGGGCCGAACATTTCCGCGTAGGCGCGGCGCGAAATCTTTGCCATATCAGGACTCCAGAAAACCGTGGGGAATGCCGGCTGCAGCCGGAAGCGCGTTGCGTCGGCCACCCGCGGGTTCCAGCCCGCAGGACTGTAGGTCGGACTTCAGTCCGACGCGACCGCCCAGGAAAATCCGGGGGTGATCGAGCAAGCGGTGTCGGACTGAAGTCCGACCTACAGGCTGACCTGCAATCCGAGCAGCGGAAAACCCGTGCTGCCCGGAAGCAACTGCGCCAAAAGCCGTGCAAGCACGCATGTTCAGAGCGCTCCCATCACCTGGCCGTTGAAGCCGAACACCTTGCGATCGCCGGCCAGGGCGACCAGTTCGACGGTGCGGGTCTGGCCGGGCTCGAAGCGCACGGCGGTGCCGGCGGCGATGTTGAGGCGATGGCCCCGGGCCGTAGCGCGGTCGAAACTGAGCGCGGCGTTGGTCTCAGCAAAGTGGTAGTGGGAGCCCACCTGGATCGGGCGGTCGCCGGTGTTGGCGACGATGAGGGTCAGGGTGGCGCGGCCGACGTTGAGCTCCAGCTCGCCATCGGCAGTATCGATTTCACCGGGGATCATGGTCGCTCCTCAGACGATCGGTTGATGGACGGTGACCAGCTTGGTGCCGTCCGGGAAGGTGGCTTCCACCTGGATCTCGGGGATCATCTCGGGCACGCCGTCCATCACGTCAGCGCGCGTGAGCAGCGTGGTGCCGTAGTTCATCAGGTCGGCCACGGTGCGGCCGTCGCGGGCGCTCTCGAGGATGGCGGCGCTGATGTAGGCCACCGCCTCCGGGTAGTTGAGCTTGAGCCCCCGGGCCTTGCGCCGCTCGGCCAGCAGGCCGGCGGTAAAGATCAGGAGCTTGTCTTTCTCGCGGGGGGTCAGTTCCATGATGGTTCCGTATGGGGAGTAGGTAATGGGTAGTGGGTAGTGGGCCGTAGGTGCTATGGAGTTGGTAAGTGAACCGGGCTTGGTCGGTTGGGTGATGGGCAGGATTTTGGGAGGTTGGTGAGACAAAAGAGCGTGGTGAAGCACCGCACCCCCATTTCCTATTACCCACTCCCCAATACCCACGACCCACTTCCCATTACCCATTCCCCACTTCCTAAGTAAGCCATATTCGCGGCACCGCCGCCTCGCGGCCAGCAAGTGCCGGGCGCAGCACCGACCACAGGGCGACAAACCAGGCGCGGGCCGGTTCGGCCGCCGGGCCCAGGTAGCGGGCCACCAGCAGGCCGGGCAGGCGCGTCACGCCGCCCTCGCCCACCG
>NZ_BSPX01000102.1:0-11011 GCF_030161255.1 Zoogloea oryzae | reverse complement strand
GGCGGCGCACTGCCGGCGGCGTCGGTGGCCGCCGAGGTGGCCGAGCGGGTGGCGCCGGCGGTGGCGTTGAGGGTCGGGAACCAGCTCGCCCGCGCCGCATCGGCCAGCGCCTGGGCCTGGCGGAACTGGGCCTCAAACGCGCGCAGGTTCTGGTTCGAGACCTCCACCTGGGCCTGCAGGGCGTCGAGCACCGGGTCGCCGAAGGCGGTCCACCAGGTGTCGCCGGTGGCCGGGCTCTGGGGCGTGGCGGGCTTCCAGTCGCCGGCTTCCTTGAACACGGCGGGGGTGTCGATGGTGGGGCGGACGTAGTCGGGGCCGATGGTGCAGCCGGAGATCAGCACGGCCGCAGCGATGGCCAGCGCCTTCTGTAGGTCAACCTGTAGGCCGGACTTCAGTCCGACAATACCGCCTGATCGACCCGCGCATGTCGGACTGAAGTCCGACCTACAGGTTGACCTGCCGGGGCTGGGGGGGCATTCGATAACCGGGCGTTTCATGTTCAGCGTGCTCCATCCAGCGCGGGCTGTGCCACGGCGCCTGTTTCGTATTTCTTCGTTCCCCGGGCGAACCGGTTCAGCGCGACGAACACCACCGGGGTGGTGTACAGCGTGAGGATCTGGCTGAGGATCAGGCCGCCGACGATGGCGATGCCCAGGGGCTGGCGCAGCTCGGCGCCGTCGCCCGCGCCGATGGCGAGCGGGATCGCCCCGAACAGCGCGGCCAGGGTGGTCATCAGGATCGGCCGGAAGCGCAGCACGCAGGCGCGGTGGATGGCGTCGCGGGCGCTGGCGCCTTCGCGGCGCATCAGTTCGATGGCCACGTCGATCATCATGATGGCGTTTTTCTTGACGATGCCGATGAGCAGGATCACCCCGATCATCGCGATCAGGCTGAACTCCATGTCCACCGCCATCAGCGCCAGCAGCGCGCCCACGCCGGCCGAGGGCAGCGTGGACAGGATGGTGATCGGGTGGATCAGGCTCTCGTACAAAATGCCCAGCACGATGTAGATGGTGACCAGCGCCGCGAGGATCAGCAGCGGCTGGGTGCTCATGGATTTCTGGAAGGCGCCGGCCGAGCCCTCGAAGCTGGTGCGGATGCCCACCGGCACGCCGATGTTGGCCAGCGCGTCGTTGATCGCCGCCGTGGCGGTGCCGATGGAGCCGCCCTCGGGCAGCGAGAAGCTGATCGTCGAAGCCGCCGAGCCGCCCTGGTGATTGACCGACAGGGGCGCCAGGGTGGTCTCGAAGCGGGCGATGGCCGACAGGGGCACCAGCCCGCCGGTGGGCGAAACCAGGGTGAGCCGGGCGAGGGAATCCGGCCCCTGCAGGTAGCTCGGCATGGCCTCCATCACCACCCGGTACTGGTTGAGCGGGTTGTAGATGGTGGACACCTGACGCTGGCCGTAGGCGTTGTTGAGGGCGGCAGTGACGGCGCGCATCGTGAGGCCCTGGCGGGCCACGGCGTCCCGGTCGATGACCACGGAGGTCTGGGGGCCGGCGTCCTGCTGGTCGGTGGACACATCCACGATCTCGTCGAGCCGGCTCATGGCGTTGCGGATGCGCGGCTCCCAGATGCGCAGCTCGTCCAGGCTGTCGGACTGCAGGGTGAATTGATAGGCCGAGTTGCTCGAACGCCCGCCGATCCGGATGTCCTGCACCGGGCTCAGGTACAGGTTGGCGCCGGGCACCTTGGCGAGCTTCTTGCGCAGCCGGCCCACCACGGCGTCGGCCGATTCCTTGCGCTCGCCAAGGGGCTTGAGGGAGATGAACATCGACCCGTAGTTGCGCTGGCTGCCGCCGGTGAAGCCCGTCACCGTATCCACCGCCGGATCGGCCCCGACGATGGTGAGGAAGCTGTCCATCTTGGCCTTCATGGCCTGGAAGGAGATGGCCTGATCGGCCTCGACGAAGCCCCGCAGGCGCCCGGTGTCCTGTTGCGGAAAGAAGCCCTTGGGGATGGTGTTGTAGAGGTAAACGTTGAAGCCGATGGTCGCCGCCAGCACCAGCAGCACCGGCCAGCGATGATCCAGCGCCCAGCCCAGGCTGCGCCGGTAGCCGGCCACCAGCGCATCGAGGGCACCGCCGACGAGGCGGTCGAAGCGGCCGCGGGGCGCGTCCTCGGGCGGGCGCGGGCGCAGCAGCCGCGCGCACATCATCGGCGTGGCGGTGAGCGAGACGATCATCGACACCAGGATCGCCGCCGACAGCGTGACCGCGAACTCCCGGAACAGCCGCCCCACCAGCCCACCCATGGCGAGGATGGGGATGAATGCGGCGATCAGCGACAGGCTCATGGACACCACCGTAAAGCCGATCTCCCGCGCGCCCTTGAGCGCCGCGCGCACCGGCGACATGCCGTCATCCACATGGCGGGCGATGTTCTCCAGCACCACGATGGCGTCGTCCACCACAAAGCCGGTGGCGATGGTGAGCGCCATCAGCGACAGGTTGTCGAGGCTGTAACCGGCCAGGTACATCACCGCGAAGGTGCCGATCAGCGACACCGGCACCACCACGCTGGGGATCACCGTGGCGCGGGCGCTGCGCAGGAAGAGGAAGACCACCATCACCACCAGCGCCACCGAGATCGCCAGGGTGCGCTCCACCTCCTTCAGCGAGCCGCGGATGGTGGGCGTGCGGTCCATCACCACGGTCAGGTCGATGGCCGGCGAGATGCTGGCCGACAGGCGCGGCAGCAGCGCATTGACGCGATCCACCGTCTCGATGATGTTGGCGCCGGGCTGGCGGTTGATCATCAAGAGCACCGCCGGGCGCCCGTTGGCGTAGCCGTAGTTGCGGTCGTTCTCGACCCCGTCGCGCACCCGTGCCACGTCGGAAAGGCGCACCGCGGCGCCGTTCTTCCACGAAACGATGAGGGGCTTGTAATCGTCGGCAGTGCGGGCCTGATCGTTGGCGCCCACCTGCCAGGCGTGGCGCTCGTCCTCCAGCACGCCCTTGGGCCGGTTGGCGTTGGCGCCGACGATGGCGGTACGCACGTCGTCCAGGTTGATGCCATTGCCGGCGAGGCGGTCCGGGTCCAGTTCGACACGCACCGCCGGCAGCGAACTGCCGCCGATGCTCACCTGCCCCACCCCATCCACCTGCGCCAGCCGCTGGGCGAGCACGGTGGAGGCCGCATCGTAGAGCTGCCCTTGCGACATGGTGGCCGAGGTGAGCGCCAGGATGATGATCGGCGTATCGGCCGGGTTCACCTTGCGATAGGTGGGGTTGCTGGGCAGGCTGGTGGGCAGCTGGCTGCGCGCCGCGTTGATGGCGGCCTGCACCTCGCGGGCGGCGCCGTCGATGCTGCGGGAGAGGTCGAACTGCAGCGTCACCCGCGTGGAGCCGAGGGTGCTGGTGGAGGTCATCTCCGTCACCCCGGCGATCTGCCCGAAGATCCGCTCCAGCGGCCCGGCCACGGTGGACGCCATCACCTCCGGGCTCGCCCCGGGCAGGCTGGCGGAGACGGAGATCGTCGGGTATTCCACCTGGGGCAGCGGCGCCACCGGCAGCAGGCGGAACGCGATCGCCCCCGCCAGCGCGATGGCCAGCGTGAGCAGCGTGGTGGCCACGGGGCGGAAGATGAAGAGGCGGGAGAGGTTCATGGGGTGTTCCCCATGGTTACCCCCTGGCGGGCGGGCCCGCTGAGCTGTAGGTCAAACTGTAGGTCGGACTTCAGTCCGACACACCGCGCCATCCCCCACGACGGATGTCGGACTGAAGTCCGACCTACAGGGGGTGCCTTCGGTTGGCAGGGATTGGCCGGGGAATTCGTTCCACGGCCGGGTTTGCACACCCGGCCGGCTCCGGCGGCGCGGAGCGATGCTCCGCGAAACCCCGCCTCCGCCCCCGGCGGGCGCCCTACTTTCTTGCGTCGGCAAGAAAGTAGGCAAAGAAGGCGCCCCGGCCAGACCGCTCGTCCGCTTGCGCGGACGACTTCCCTGCGCTGCTCGCAACAGGCGGCCGGCGCGGAACTCGCCGGCTGCGCCGGCTCAGACAGCCGCGCCGGAAGGCCCCGCCTGTCGCTGTGCTGCTCGGCGGTCTGGGACGGGCTTTTCGGAATCACCGAGCCTTTACAGGAGCAACGGCTGGAGTTGAATGCGCGTGAAACGCGAACATCACCCACCGACGACGCGCACGACCAATACTCGGTATTCAAGGAAAGCACGTCCGAACCACCGAACAGTTCCGCCGCGGCGGGCAATACTTGTCTGGATGGCTTTTCACAAGAACGCTCGCCCCCCACACCCGCCCTACCCGCAAGGCTCGGTGCCCGATCAAAGCCCGTCTGAACCGCCGAGCAGCGCAGCGGCAGGCGGGGCCTTCCGGCGCAGCTGTCTGAGCCCGAAGGGCGAGTTCTGCGCCGGCCGCCTGTTGCGAGCAGCGCAGGGGAGTCATTCGCGCAGCGAATGACCGGTGAAGCCGGGTCGCCTTCTTTGCTTCCTTTCTTGGCGACGCAAGAAAGGAAGTCGCCCGCCGGGGCGAGTCCCGGCCAATCCCTGCCAAACAAGGCACCACCGCCAAATGCCAGCGGCACCAAATCCCCGCCCGCAACCGCAATGAAGCGATTCACTCCATCAACGCAGCAAACATCTCCACCGCCGCTGCTTTTTTCATCAACGACACAGCTCTTTTCTTCAAGCACGCACTTAACAAGTGCATGAATGCTGTTATTTGCAGCAAGAGCGGAGCTATTTTCTGCATCGATGCAGTTCTGATCTCCGCGATTGATGCTTTTTTCAGCGTCGTCGCACAAAAAAGCAGCATCGATGCAGCTCGGAACTGCAACGCGCCCGCTCACGCTGCGCCCTCCCCCTTCACCCGCCGCGCGAGGCGGTCGAAGGCCAGGTAGATCACCGGCGTGGTGAACAGCGTCAGCACCTGGCTCACCAGCAGGCCACCGACGAGGGTGATGCCCAGGGGCTGGCGGAGTTCGGAGCCGACGCCGTTGCCCAGCATCAGCGGCAGCGCGCCCAGGAGCGCGGCGAGGGTGGTCATCAGGATCGGGCGGAAGCGCAGCAGGCAGGCCTGGAAGATCGCGTCGCGGGGGCCGAGGCCGCTGCTCCGCTGCGCATCCAATGCGAAGTCGATCATCATGATCGCGTTCTTCTTGACGATGCCGATGAGCAGCACGATGCCGATGATCCCGACGATGCCCAACTCGGTGCGGGCCACCAGCAGCGCCAGCAAGGCGCCCACGCCGGCCGAGGGCAGCGTGGAGAGGATGGTCACCGGGTGGATGTAGCTCTCGTAGAGCACGCCCAGCACGATGTACATGGTCACCACCGCGGCGAGGATCAACAGCAGCGTGCTAGTGAGGGACGACTGGAAGGCCAGCGCGGCGCCCTGGAAGTAGGTCTCGATGCTCACCGGCATGCCCAGCCCGGCCTCGGCGGCGCGGATCGCGTCCACCGCGTCGCCCAGGGCCGCGCCGGGGGCGAGGTTGAACGACAGCGTGGCCGCGGGGAACTGCCCCAGGTGATTGACCGCCAGGCTGGCCGGGCGCTCGCTCACCTTGACCACCGACGACAGGGGCACCTGCGCGCCGCCGGTGCCGGCCACGTAGAGCTTGGCGATGGCGTCCGGCGTGCCGCGGAAATCGGGCTTCACCTCCAGCACCACGCGGTACTGGGTGGTCTGGGTGAAGATGGTGGACACCAGCCGCTGGCCGTAGGCGTTGTAGAGGGCGTTGTCGATGGCGGCGGTGCTCACCCCCAGCCGGGCAGCGCTGGCCCGGTCGATCTCGATCCACGCCTGGAGGCCGTTGTCCTGCAGGTCCGAGGCCACGTCGGCGAGCTGGGGCAGGTCGCGCATCCGTTCGAGCAGCTTCGGCACCCATTCGGAGAGCAGCGCGGCGTCCGGCGCCATGAGCGAGAACTGGTACTGGGTGCGGCTGACCCGGTCTTCGATGGACAGATCCTGCACCGGCTGCATGTAGAGGGTGATGCCGGCGACCTTCTGCAGCTCGGGCTGCAGGCGGCGGATGACTTCGTTGGCGGTGGCGTCGCGCTCGGCGCGGGGCTTGAGGCTGATGAGCAGGCGCCCGCTGTTGAGGGTGGCGTTGGTGCCATCCACGCCGATGAAGGACGACAGGCCGGCCACCGCCGGGTCTTTCAGCACCACCTCGGCCACCGCCTGCTGGCGCTCGGCCATGGCGCCGAAGGAGATCGACTGGTCGGCCTCGGTGATGCCCTGGATCGCGCCGGTGTCCTGCACCGGGAAGAAGCCCTTGGGCACGAAGACATACAGCAGCGCGGTGAGCGCCAGGGTGCCCACCGCGACGATCAAGGTGAGCCCCTGCCGCGCCAGCACCCATTCGAGCATCACCCCGTAGCGGGCGATCACGCGGTCGAAGAAGTCGCCCATCGTCTTGTAGAACCAGCCCTGCTGGCCCTCGGGCACGTGGTGCAGCAGCCGCGCGCACATCATCGGCGTGAGGGTGAGCGACACCACCGCCGAGATGAGGATGGCGATGGCCATGGTGATGGCGAACTCGCGGAACAGCCGGCCCACCACATCCGCCATGAAGAGCAGCGGGATGAGCACCGCGATCAGCGAGAAGGTGAGCGAGATGATGGTGAAGCCGATCTGGCGGGCGCCCTTGAGGGCCGCCTCCATCGGCGATTCGCCCTCTTCCACGTAGCGGGCGATGTTCTCGATCATCACGATGGCGTCGTCCACCACGAAGCCGGTGGAGATGGTGAGCGCCATCAGGGTGAGGTTGTTGAGGCTGAAGCCGGCGAGGTACATCACCCCGAAGGTGCCGACGATGGACAGGGGCACCGCCACGCTGGGGATGATGGTGGCCGGCACGCTGCGCAGAAACAGGAAGATCACCATCACCACCAGCGCCACGGCCAGCACCAGCTCCATCTGCACGTCGTGCACCGAGGCGCGGATGGTGGTGGTGCGGTCGTTGATGACGCGCACGTCGAGGGACGCGGGCAGGCTGGCGGTCATCTGCGGGAGCAACGCCGTCACCTTGTCGGCCACCTCGATCACGTTGGCGCCGGGCTGGCGCTGCACGTTGATGATCACCGCGTCCTGGCGGTCGGCCCAGGCGGCGAGGCGCAGGTTCTCGGCGCCATCGACGAGGGTGGCCACGTCGGAGAGGCGGATCGGGTTGCCGTTCTTGTAGGCGACGATCAGCTTCGCGTACTCGTCGGCGGAGCGGAGCTGGTCGTTGGCGTCGATGGTCGAGGCCCGCTGGGGGCCGTCGAAGCTGCCCTTGGCCTGGGTGACGTTGGCGTTGGCGATGGCCGTGCGGATGTCCTCCAGCCCCAGCCCGTAGGCCGCGGCGGCGGTCGGATTGACCTGCACCCGCACCGCGGGGCGCCTCCCGCCGGCGATGCTGACGAGGCCGACGCCCGGCACCTGGGCGATCTTCTGGGCGAGGCGGCTCTCCACCAGATCGTGGATGCGGGTGATCGGCAGGCTGGGCGAGCTCACCGCCAGGGTGAGGATGGGCGCGTCGGCCGGGTTCACCTTGCTGTAAGTGGGCGGCGCCGGCAGGTCGGTGGGCAGCAGGTTGGACGCGGCGTTGATCGCCGCCTGCACCTGCTGCTCGGCCACGTCCAGCCCCATCGACAAGGTGAAGCGCAGGGTGATCACCGACGCCCCGCCAGAGCTGGTGGACGACATCTCGTCCAGCCCCGGCATCTGGCCAAACTGGCGCTCCAACGGCGCGGTGATGGCCGAGGTCATCACGTCCGGGCTGGCGCCGGGGTACAGGGTCTTGACCTGGATGGTGGGGTAATCCACCTCGGGCAGCGCCGAGATCGGCAGCAGCCGGTAGGCCACCAGGCCCGCCAGCAGGATCGCCACCATCAGCAGCGACGTAGCCACCGGGCGCAGGATGAAGAGACGGGAGGGGTTCATGCCGCGCGCCTCCACACGGCGCCGTCACACCGAAAAACATCAAGGCCCTGCAGGTCGGACTTCAGTCCGACAAACCCTGCCTGACCAACCCGTGATGTCGGACTGAAGTCCGACCTACAGGACGGGGACGGACGACGGAAACCACCCGGGCAGGCCATCGGGCGCAGGATGAGGCGACGAGAGGAGTTCATGCCGCGCGCCTCCGCATGGCGCCGTCACACCGAAAGACATCAAGGCCCTGTAGGTCGGACTTCAGTCCGACAAACCCTGCCCGATCGACCCGTGATGTCGGACTGAAGTCCGACCTACAGGACGGGGACGGGCGACGGAGGCCACCCGGGCAGGCCATCGGGCGCAGGATGAGGCGACGAGAGGAGTTCATGCCGCGCCCCCTCACGGCGCCGTCACACCGAAAAACATAAACGCTTTGTAGGTCGGACTTCAGTCCGACAAACCCTGCCTGACCAACCCGTGATGTCGGACTGAAGTCCGACCTACAGGACGGGGACGGACGACGGAAACCACCCGGGCAGGCCATCGGGCGCAGGACGAGGCGACGAGAGGAGTTCATGCCGCGCGCCTCCGCATGGCGCCATCACACCGAAAAACATAAACGCTTTGTAGGTCGGACTTCAGTCCGACAAACCCTGCCCGATCAACCCGTGATGTCGGACTGAAGTCCGACCTACAGGACGGGGACGGGCGACGGAGGCCGCCCTGGCAGGCCATCGCCGTGTCGATCTGGCTGACCATCCGATCAATGCCCCGGCCGGCCGCCGCCAGCTCCGCGCTTCTTCTCGCGGCCTGGCGCATCCACCACCTTCGGGTCGATGGCTTCCACCATCGCGCCGTCCTTCAGCTTGTCGAGGCCATCCACCACCACCTTGTCGCCGGCAGCGAGGCCATCTTCAACCACCGCCACGCCGCCATCGGTGGCGCCGAGCTTGACCGGCACCGCGGCCACCTTGCCGCCCTCGCCCAGGCGATACACGAAGCGCCCCTTGGCGCCCTGCTGCAGCGCCGCCGTGGGCACCGCGACGACACCGCTGAGCGTATCGAGCAGCAGCCGCACATTGACGAACTGGTTGGGGAACAGGCTGCCGTCCTTGTTAGCGAACTCGGCCTTCAGCTTGACGGTGCCGGTGGTGGTGTCGATCAGGCTATCCACCGCCAGCAGCTTGCCCTCGGCCAGGCGCTGCTTCATGTCCCGGTCCCAGGCCTCGACGCCCAGCCCCGCGCCGGACCGAACCCGCGCCATGATGGCCGGCAGGCGGTCTTCCGGCACCGCGAAGACGGCGGTGATCGGCGAAACCTGGGCGATGGTGACGAGGCCGTTGGTGTCGGAGGCCTTGACCATGTTGCCCGGATCGACCGTTCGCAGGCCCGCGCGGCCGGCAATCGGCGCCTTGATGGTGGTGTAGGAGAGCTGCAGCTCGGCGCTCTTCACCGCAGCTTCATCGGCCTGCACCGTGCCCTGGTACTGGCGCACCAGCGCCTCCTGGGTATCCACCTGCTGTTTGGCGATGGAATCCTGGGCCAGCAGGCCGCGGTAGCGCTCGAGGTCGATCTTTGCGTTCTTCAGCAGCGCGGCGTCCCGGGCGAGGGTGCCGCGGGCCTGCTCCAGCGCGGCCTTGAAGGGCTCCGGGTCGATCAGGGCGAGCACCTCGCCGGCCTTCACCGGCTGGCCTTCGGTAAATTTGACCGCCAGCAGCGGGCCGTCCACCCGCGCGCGCACCACCACCTGGTTGCGCGGCACCACGCTGCCGAGCGCCGGCACCACCACGCGCACGTCGCGGGTGGCGATGGTTTCAAGCGTCACCGGGATCGGCCGGTCGCCCCGCCCGCCGGGTCCACCACGACGGGCTTCCGAAGGCTTGCCGCCGCCCTCGCCTTCCGGCGCAGGGCGGTGGGTGGCGTACCAGCCGCCGGCAGCGATCACGGCCAGCCCTACGAGGTAGGGCCAGATCCGACGTTTCCGGGGTGACGAGGCGGGTGACGAAGAAGGAGACGAGGCGTTTGAAGGGCTGGACATGGAGACTTTTTCCGGGACGCGCCCGGCTAAGAAAAACCGCCGGGAAGAGCCGGCAGGGGCCGGACAAGAGCAGCAGGCTATGCTACACGATGCAATTGTTAAAGCGCGTCAAGGCCGGCGTGGGTAGTGGGTAGTGGGTAGTGGGTAGTGGGTAGTGGGTAGTGGGTAGTGGGTAGTGGGAGACTGTCCTTGTTTGGCGGGGGTTCCGGGGGTGGCGCTTGAAAGCGGGCGCTGGCGCGCTACCATTGGGCTGAATGGCTCTCGCCGGCGCCGCTTCGCGCGTGGTGGGCCCTTCGCTCAGGAGATCACCATGAAAACCCTCAAGCACAGCCTCGCGCTGACCGCCGCCAGCCTGTTGATGAGCAGCCTCGCCTGGGCCCAGCCCGGACCGGGAATGGGTGGCGGAATGGGCCCGGGCGCCGGTCCGGCCAACCGTCCATGCGCTGCCGCCGGGCAGGCCCAGGGCTCGCCCCAGTGCAACTGGCGGGCCAACCGTCGCAACACCCCGGGAATGGCCCTGATGACGCCCGAGGAGCGCAGCGCCCACCGGGATCGCATGCGCGGCATGCAGTCCCGCGAGGAATGCCTCGCCTACATCGCCGAACACCACGCCCAGATGATGGAGCGGGCCAAGGCCAAGGGCCAGACCCTGCCCGAGCCGCGCAACCGGATGTGCGAGCGCCTTCCGTCCGCCCGCTGACTCGGCCCACCCCGCCCGTACTCCGTTGACCACAAACACCTTCGACCACGCCCGGGCGGCCTTCCTCGCCGCCGGGCAGACCCTGCGCAACGAGCGCCGGGATTTTCCCGAGTGGCACCTGGGCCGCCCGCACTACGCCCTGTGGGCGGTGGACGTGGATCTGCCCGACGTGCGCCATGCCGTGGCCGGCGCCGACGCCCATCTGGCCGGGCTGCTCCTCGATGGCTACCGCCGCCAGCCCCACATCACCCTGGCCCTGTGCGGCTTTCCAACGGCCGACCCGCAGCACCCGGACGACTACAGCCCCGCCCGCCTCGCCGCCCAGGTGGCCGCGCTGGCCGCCGGCGCGCCGGCCCCCTTCTCGCTGACCCTCGGCGCGCTGGCGAGCTTCAGCTCGGC
>NZ_BSPX01000101.1:0-11072 GCF_030161255.1 Zoogloea oryzae | reverse complement strand
GTGCGGGCGGCACGGCTGGCAAAGGGAGCGGGTCATGAAGGCGGCCCGGCTCGCCCTGGCTGCTGCCCTCACGGGCGGTGGGCTGGCCGCCGGGCCGGCCGTGGCCGACGCCGACCACACGGCGCGGATGCAGTACATCCTGCACTGCGCCGGCTGCCACCAGGCCGACGGCCAAGGCGCGCCGGATTCCGGCGTGCCCGACATGCGCGGCCAGCTCGGCCACTTCCTCAAGCTGCCCGAGGGCCGGGCCTTTCTGGTGAAGGTGCCGGGCACCTCGAATTCCGCCCTCTCCAACCGCGAGGTCACCCGGCTCCTCAACTGGATGGTGCGCAGCTTCTCGGCGCCCACCCTGCCGGCGGATTTCGTCCCCTACACCGAGGCGGAGGTCACCGCCTTGCGCAGCGCCCCGCTGGACAACGTGGCCGGAGAGCGGGCGGCCATCGTCACCCGGCTTGCCGGGCAGGGCATCACGATCCGCTAGCCATCGATTCAAACCTTCGACAGGGAGTTCTCATCATGCAAAAACAAGCCAACACCCCCTTCAGGCCGCGTGTCGTGGGCGCCGCCCTCGCGCTGGCCTTTACCGCCACGTTGTCGATCAACGCCTCGGCGGCGGTCTCCGAGCAGGAAGCCGCCCGCCTGGGCAAGGATCTCACCCCCGTCGGCGCCGAGAAGGCCGCCAGCAAGGACGGCGCCGTGCCGGCCTGGGACGGCGGCATGACCAAGGTGCCCGCCGGCTGGAAGCCCGGCCGCCTCGACCCCTACAAGGACGACAAGCCGCTGTACTCGGTGGATGCGTCCAACCTGGATAAACACGCCGACAAGGTGCCCCCGGGCCAGGCCGCCCTCATCAAGGCCTACAAGGGCTACAAGCTGGATGTGTACCCCAGCCACCGCAGCTGCCCGGCGCCGGACATCGTGGCCGAGCGCACCAAGAAGAACGCCACCTACGCCAGGATCGGCGACGACGGCTGGCGGCTGGAGCAGGCCTACGGCGCCGGCGTGCCCTTCCCGATCCCCAAGAGCGGCGTCGAAGTGCTGTGGAACTACAAGACCCGCTACACCGGCCTCGGCCGACGCGCCCAGATCTCGGCGCTGATGCCCGACAAGGACGGCTCCATCGTCGAGACCAAGCAGTGGTTCTTCGAGATGTACCCCTTCAACGATCCCAAGACCACCACCCTCAAGGACGTGGAAGGCATCGACTCGAAGCTGCTGTATGACGTGCTCTCCCCGCCGTCCCGCGCGGGTGAGGGTTACCTGATCCACGCCTACCTCGACAAGCCCCAGGACGCCTGGATCTACTTCCCCGGCCAGCGCCGCGTGCGCCGTTCGCCCACCTTCGCCTACGACAACCCCATCGCCGGCTTCGACAACCTGTACTTCGTCGACCAGATCAACATGTTCACCGGCGCGCCGGACCGCTACGACTTCAAGCTGGTGGGCAAGAAGGAGATGATCGTCCCGTACAACTCCTACAAGCTCATCGACAAGAAGAACAAGTTCAAGGACATGCTCGGCACCGAGTACGTCAAGCGCGACTTCATGCGCTACGAGACCCACCGCGTGTGGGTGGTCGAGGCCACTGTGAAGGGCGACAAGCGCCACAGCTTCGCCAAGCGCGTGTTCTACATCGATGAGGATTCCTGGGCGCTGCTCCACGTGGATATGTACGACGCCAAGGGCAACCTGTGGCGCGTGCAGGAAGGCAGCCTGTGGGCCGCGCCTGAAGTGGGCGCCTGCATGTCGTACGAATACCAGATGTACGACCTCGTGGCCCGTCGCTACGTGACCGACAACTGGACCGCCGAGGGCGAGGTGCTCGACCTCACCGCCGGCAAGGAAGGCCGGGTCAACACCGCCACCTTCAGCCAGGACGAACTGCGTCGCCGCGGCGAACGCTGATCTGCGCCCCTCACTCAGGAGATTCCCATCATGCACATTCAGGCGATCTCGCATCGCCGGGCCGGGCTTCGCCTGGCGCCGGCGACCCTCGCGGTGGCAGCGGCCGTGGCCGGCTGGTCCGCCCCCTCCCAGGCGGTGCGTTTCGGCAGCGAGGAAGGGCTGTCGGGCAGCTTCGACTCGGTGGTGTCCTTCGGCATGACCCGGCGCATGTCGGGCATCGACTGCCGCACCGTCGGCAACGACAGCGGCGGCTGCAACAACGGCACCAATAACGAGCTGCAGGCCCGCCAGGGGGCCAACGGCTACGCCAACGCCGACTTCAACTTCACCAACTTCGACGACGGCAACCTCAACTACAAGAAGGGCGACATCGTGTCGGCGGTGCTCAAGGGCACCCACGACCTCTCGCTCAAGGCGCCGGAAGGCTGGAGCGCCCTGGGCCGGGTGTATTGGTTCCACGACTTCCGCTCCGACGAGACCCGCCGCACCGAGCTCACCGAATCGTCGGTCACCGCCAAGGCCACGCTGCTCGACGCCTGGATCGCCAAGGAAGTGCGCTACGGCGACCAGCGGGGCAAGATCAAGCTGGGCAACCAGGTGATCTCGTGGGGCGAGGACATCTTCATCCTGGGCGGGGTGAACCAGATCAACGCCCTCGACCTGCAGAAGTTCCACGTGCCCGGCACCCAGCTCAAGGAGATCTTCGTGCCGGCGCCGATGGTGTCGTGGTCTGGCGGCATCACCGACAAGCTGGGGCTGGAGGCCTACTACCAGTTTGCCTGGAACAGCTTCAAGTTCGACCCGGCGGGCACCTTCTTCTCCACCGCCGACGTGATCGGCAAGGGCAACCGGGTGGCCTACATGCCCACCTCGATCTGCAACGACTTCGGCCTGCCCACGCCCTGCGGCGACCGCTCCGGCCTCACCGACCAGCAGATGATCAGCAACGGCACCGCGCTGCCTTATCTGGGCCAGCAGAAGCCCGGCTGGGGCGGGCAGTTCGGGGTCAACCTGCGCTACAACGCCGAGGAGATCGACACCGAGTTCGCCTTCACCTACCAGCGCTACCACGACAAGCTACCCTTCCTGGGCTTCACCGGCACCAATGCCGGCGCGGTGACTGGCTACTTCCTCGCCTACGGCCAGGAAAAGGACTTGTTCGCCATCTCCGGCAACACCAAGGTGGGCGATGTGGCGGTGGGCATGGAGCTGTCCTTCCGCCCGCGGGACAGCGTCGGCGTCGACCCGACGGTGCCCTTCGGCCAGGTGTTCGGCGGCGCCTTCAACAAGAACAGCGTGTATGACGTGGGCCGCCACCCGGGCTACGTGGAAGAGAAGAAGTGGCAGTACCACGTCACCGCCTTCTACACCTTCTCCCGCAACGACCCGCTGGGCGGGCTGGCCACCGCGCTGGGCGCCACCGACGGCTTCATCCTCTCCGAAGCCGCCGTGGCCCACTACCCGGATCTCGACCGCTCGGGCTACACGCCGTACTTCTTGCCCAACTACGCGCTGCCGGACCGCACGTCCTGGGGCTACGTGGCCGAGATCGGCTTCAACTACCCCAACGTGATGGGCAGCGGCATCACCCTCACGCCGCAGCTCGACTTCGCCCACGACGTGAAGGGCACCAGCCCCAACGCCATCCCCTTCGTGGAAGGGCGCAAGGCCGCCACCCTGTCGCTGTTCGCCAACTATCGGGACCGCTGGAAAGGCGCCCTGCAGTACGTGAATTTCTCGGGCGGCGGTGCCAACAACCTGATGCGCGACCGGGATTTCCTGGCCGCCAGCGTCTCCTACTCGTTCTGACCCGCAAGGCCAGGGGCGCGGCCACGCACCGCGCCCCTGGCCCAGACAGGAAACCCCAACATGATCGAGAAACTGGTCATCGGCCTGCAGCGCTTCTTCTTCGGACACCGGCTGCTGACCCTGGGCGTGCTGCTGGCCTTCACCGCCCTGATGGGGGTGTTCGCCGCACAGCTCAGGATGTCGGCCGGCTTCGACAAGCAGCTGCCGCAGGACCACGAATACATCCAGACCTTCAACCAGTACCGGGACGTCCTCTTCGGCGCCAACCGCATCATCGTGGTGGTCGAATCGAAGAAGGGCGACATCTGGAACGAGAAGGCCCTCACCAAACTCTACGACGTCACCCAGGCGCTGTTCTTCATGCCCGGCGTCGATCGCCGCACGGTCACCTCCCTGTGGACGCCCAACACCCGGGCGGTGCAGATCACCGAGGAAGGCATGAAGGCCGAGGACGTGATCGGCGGCGACGTGACGGTGAAATCCCTCACCCCGGACAACATCGCCGGCATCCGTGAGCGCACCATCATCGGCGGCTTCATGGGCAGCCTGGTGGCCAACGACGGCTCCGGCGCGATGGTGGTGGCCGAGCTGGCCGACCCCGGCCCGGCCACCGGCAAGCGGCTCGACTACTTCGACTTCAGCCGCAAGCTCGAGGCCGAGGTGCGAGACAAGTTTGCCGACGCCGACACCAACATCCGCATCATCGGCTTCGCCAAGCAGATGGGCGACATCTCCGAGGGCGCCACCAGCGTCGTCGAGTTCTTCGCCCTGGCCTTCTTGCTGACTGCCGGCGCGGTGTACTGGTACACCCGCTCGTGGGTGCTCACCTTCCTGCCGCTGGCGAGCTCGCTGGTGTCGGTGGTGTGGCAGTTCGGCACCATCACGCTGCTGGGCTTCGGGCTCGACCCGCTGGCGGTGCTGGTGCCTTTCCTGGTGTTCGCCATCGGCGTCTCCCACGGCATCCAGCAGGTGAACTACATCGCCAAGGAGGTCATCAACGGTGCCGATGGTTTCACCGCCGCCACCCGCAGCTTCACCGGCCTCTTGGTGCCGGGCACGCTGGCGCTGATCACCGCCTTCGTGGGCTTTGCCACGCTGGTGCTGGTGCCGATCCCGATGATCCGCGAGCTGGCCATCACCGCGTCGGTGGGCGTGGCCTACAAGATCGTCACCAACCTCATCATGCTGCCGGTGCTGGCCAGCTTCTTCAGCTTCGACGGGCGCTTCGTGGCTCGGGCGAGCAAGGTGGAGGGCATGCGCAACCGGCTGATGGCGGCCCTCGGCGTGCATATTGCCAGCCCGCGCAACGCCTTCGTCGGCACCCTGGTGTGCCTCGGGCTGCTGGTGGTGGCGGTGTGGCAGAGCCAGGGCCGCCACGTGGGCCACGTGCTGCCCGGCGCGCCAGAGCTGCACAACGACTCCCGCTACAACCAGGACGTGGAGGCCGTTGTGAGCCGCTTCGGGCTCGGCCTCGACATGCTCACGGTCGTGGTCGAGACACCCAAGGACGGCTGCTACCAGCACGAGGTGATGGCCTATGTGGATCGGCTGACGTGGTACCTCACCAACGTGCCCGGCGTGCTGTCGGCCCAGTCGCTGCCCACGCTCACCAAGCTGGCGGCCTCGGGCGTGAATGAGGGCAACCCCAAGTGGGCCTCGCTGCCGCAAGAGGAACTCACCCTCGGCGAAGCCGTGCGCCAGGTGCCGGAGGGGCTGCGCCTCTACAACGCCGAATGCACGCTGCTGCCGGTCAACCTCTACCTCGCCGACCACAAGGCCAGCACCATCAAGGAGGTGGTGGCCGCGGTGAAGCAGTACCGCGACGCCAACCCGTTTGCCGGCGTCACGGTGCGCCTCGCCAGTGGCAACGCCGGCGTGCAGGCCGCGACCAACGAGGTGGTCGAGCATTCCGAGCTGCCGATGATGCTCTATGTGTACGCCACCATTCTGGTGCTGGTGTTCCTGGTGTATCGCGACTGGCGGGCCATGATCGCCTGCTGCGTGCCGCTCACCCTGGCCACCTTCCTGGGCTACTGGTTCATGAAGTCGCTGGATATCGGCCTCACGGTGGCGACGTTGCCGGTGATGGTGCTGGCGGTGGGCATCGGCGTGGATTACGCCTTCTACATCTACAACCGCCTGCAGATGCACCTCTCCCACGGCGAGGACATCGTCACCGCCTTCAAGCAGGCCCTGCGCGAGGTGGGTGTGGCGACGGTGTTCACCGCCGTCACCCTGTCGGTGGGCGTGGCCACCTGGTCGTTCTCGGCCCTCAAGTTCCAGGCCGACATGGGGATGCTGCTGACCTTCATGTTCATGGTGAACATGATCATGGCCATCACCCTGCTGCCGGCCCTGGCCGTGATGATCGACGTCCTGGTCCCCCGCCGCGGGCCGGTCCGGGCGCCGCTGATGATGCACTGACGGAGACGCCCATGAAACTCAAGACAACGATGACCCTGCTGCTGGCCGCCAGCCTTGCCGCCGGCGCGGTGCTGGTGACCGCCGCCGAAAGCCGCCCGGCCGGCGAAACCCCTGCCATGAAGGCCCGCCTCGCCAGCCGGGCCGGGCTGGTGGCCGTCACCCGCGCCGGCACCACGCTGGTGGCGGTGGGCGATTTTGGCACCGTGGTGCGCTCCGCCGACGGCGGCGAGACCTGGCAGCAGGCCGCCAGCGTGCCCGTGAGCGGCCTGCTCACCGCGGTGAGCTTTGCCGACCCGAAGAACGGCTGGGCGGTGGGCCACGGCGGGGTGATCCTCGCCACCACCGACGGCGGCGAAAACTGGACGCTCCAGCAAGTGGTGGAAGGCAAGCCGGTGCTGCTGGGCGTGCATTTCACCGACGCCACCCACGGCTACGTGGTTGGCGCCTACGGCACGGCGCTTTCCACCGCCGACGGCGGCCGCAGCTGGCAGCCGATGAAGGTGGGCGAGGGGCGCGACGCCGATCTGCACCTCAACCACCTCTTCGCGGCGCCCGACGGTGCGCTGATCGCCGCCGGCGAGAGCGGTTCAGCCTTCCGCTCCCGCGACGGAGGCGGGCACTGGGAGCGCCTCAACACCGGCGTCACCGGATCCCTGTGGGGCGGGCTGGCCCGGCGCGATGGCCACCTGCTGCTGCTGGGCATGAGCGGCCGGGTGCTCGAGAGCATGGACGGCGGCACCCACTGGCAGGTGCTGGACACCGGCACCACCCAGGCCCTTACCGGCGGCGTCGAGCGGGACGACGGCAGCCTGCTGCTGGTGGGCACCGGCGGCGCGGTGGTCACGTCCCGCGACGGCAAGCTCGTCACCCACATTCGCGACGACCGCCAGAACCTCGCCGCCGTTGCCACCGCCGGCAAGGCCGTGGTGCTGCTCGGCCAGAACGGCCTGCTGCGCGAACACGTCGCCCAATGACTTCGGAGACCCAACCATGCTGGAAAGATTGATTGGCCTGCTACGCGGCGAGCTGCTGGCGGAGGCCGTCGAGCGCGGCCCCTTCGAGCGCCGCTTGATCGCCGTGGCGGCCCTGCTGCTGGAAACCATGTACGTGGATCGCGTGGCCTCCGAGGCTGAGCACCAGGCCGTCAAGCGCCTGCTGATGGAGCACTTCCACCTGCCCCGGGAGCGCGTCGACGAGCTCGTCGCCGTGGCCGAGGTGCGCTACGCCGAGGCGCTCGACGACTGGGAGTTTGCCGAGGCGGTGCGCGTCGGCTTCGGCCCCGAGGAGCGCCAGGAGATCCTCACCATGCTGTGGGAGGTGGCCTACGCCGACGGCCTGGAAAAGCTCGAAGGCCGACTGATGAGCCGCCTCGCCCGCCAGCTGGAGCTGGATGAGGACGCCGTGGCCCTGGCCCGCGCCGCCGCCAGCGCCCGCTCCGGCGTGCTGCGCGGCGAGCCCGGCGAGACCTGATCCCGCTTCCGCCAAAACCCCCGATTCCAACCCCGGCAATCCGCCCAGATTGCCGCACCGCATGCCGGGCTTCGGCCTGGCAGGCACCGCTTCACTCACAAAAACCATGAAGGAGACAAGCCCATGAACAATTTCCACGGCATCGAACTGGCGGCCGGCACCGCCGCCTTCCTCGCCCGACCCCGCCGCATGCTGATCGGCGCCGAATGGCAGGACGCCGCCAGCGGCGAAACCCTGCCGGTGATCGACCCTGCGAGCGGCGAGACCTTCTGCCGCGTGCCGGCCGGTGACGCCCCCGACATCGACCGCGCCGTGGCCGCCGCCCGCCATGCCTTCGAGGCCGGCGAATGGTCGCGGATGCGCCCGGTGGATCGGGAGCGCCTGCTGCTGCGGCTGGCCGATCTGCTCGAGGCCCACGCCCAGGAGTTCGCCGAGCTGGAGGCCATCGACAACGGCAAGCCGGTGACGATGGCGCGCCACGTGGATGTGGCCCTGTCGGTGGATTTTCTGCGCTACATGGCGGGCTGGGCCACCAAGATCGAAGGTTCGACGATGGATTTGTCGGTGCCGCTGGTGCGCGAGCGGGAGTTCTTCGGCTTCACCCGCCGTGAGCCGGTGGGCGTGGTTGGCGCAATCATCCCGTGGAATTTTCCGCTGCTGATGGCCGCCTGGAAGCTCGGCCCGGCACTGGCCGCCGGCTGCACGATGGTGCTCAAGCCCGCCGAGGAAACACCCCTTTCGGCCCTGCGGCTGGCCGAGCTGGTGCTGGAGGCAGGCTACCCGGCCGGCGTGCTCAACGTGGTCACCGGCCTCGGCCACACCGCCGGCGCTGCGCTCGCCAGCCACAAGGGCATCGAGAAAGTGGCCTTCACCGGCTCGACCGAGGTGGGCAAGCTGGTCGGCAAGGCCGCCCTCGACAACATGACCCGGGTGTCGCTGGAGCTGGGTGGCAAGAGCCCGGTGATCGTCCTCGACGACGCCGATCCGGCCCAGGCCGCGGCCGGCGCCGCGCAGGCAATCTTCTTCAACCAGGGCCAGGTGTGCACCGCGGGTTCGCGCCTGTTTGTCCATCGCAGCCGCTTCGACGCGGTGGTGGAGCAACTCGCCGGCATCGCCGACGCCATGAAGATCGGCCCCGGCATCGACCCCTCCACCCAGATCGGGCCGCTGGTGTCCAACATCCAGCGCCAGCGGGTGATGGGCTACATCGAGAGCGGGCTGGGCGAGGGCGCCCGGGCGGCGGCGGGCGGTTCGGCCGGTGCGGGCGCGGGCTATTTCGTGAAGCCCACGGTGCTGGTGGACGCCCGCGACGACATGCGCGTGGTGCGCGAGGAGATCTTCGGCCCGGTGGTGGTGGCCATGCCCTATGAGGATCTGGACGAGGTGGCCCGCCGTGCCAACGACACGCCCTACGGCCTGGCTGCCAGCATCTGGTCAAACGACCTGTCGCGGGTGCATCGGCTGATCCCCAAGATCAAGGCCGGCACGGTGTGGGTCAACTGCCACAACATCCTCGACAACGCGATGCCCTTTGGCGGCTACAAGCAGTCGGGCATCGGCCGCGAGATGGGCCGGGCGGTGCTCGACATGTACACCGAATCCAAGTCGGTGGTGATGATGCTGTAAGCGCGGAGCTGGGCGCCGTGGTGTGGATGCCGCGGCGCCCGGGTTTCAGTTGGGACTCAGCATCAGCAGGGTGCCGTTGCGGTCTTCCGTCACCCACAGCCGGCCGCGGGTATCGGCCTTGATGTCGGTGGGCGCGCCCATGGGGTGGCTGGCGCTGCGTTCCCAGCCTTCCACCAGCACGTCGAAATTGCGGGCAGGCTGGCCAGCCTTGTCGAAGCGGTAGGCCACGATCCGGTGCCCCAGCCGACGATAGCCGTGGAGGCCGATCACCAGACTGCCGCGCCACGCGGTGGGTACGCCGGGGCCGTCGTAGAACGTCATCCCCAGGGGCGCCGAGTGGGGCGGCAGCAGGCGCTCGGGCCTGGCGTAGCGGCTGCAGTCGCCGCTGCCGAAGGCCGGGTCGAAGGCGTCGAGCCCGGTGCAGTAGGGCCAGCCGTAGTGGCCGCCGGCGCGCACGCGGTTGAGCTCGTCCGCCGGTCGGGTGTCGGAAACGACATTGCCCGGCAGCACGTCGCGGCTGTTCTCGCCCTGCCACAGGGTGCCGTCCGGCCCAAAGGCGAGGGCCATCGAATTGCGCAGGCCGCGGGCGAAGGCGGTCACCGTCCAGCGGCCGTTTTCAAACTTGTAGCGCCAGATAGCCGAGCCGGCGTCGGGGCGCTCGGCCTCGGGGCACGGCTTGCCAGCGGGGCCGTCCTCGCAGTGGTCCGAGGTGCTGCCGATGTTCACGTAGATCGCGCCATCGGGGCCGAACACGAACTGCTTGAGCGGATGCCGCCCGCTGGCTGGCAGGTTGATGATGACCGGCTCCAGCACCGGCGGCGAGCGGTCGAGGCGGACCCGCGAGATGCGGCTGGCCTCGGCGATGTACACCGCGCCGTCCGGCCCGGCCTGCAGGCCGTTGGGGCGGTCGAGCTTGGTGAGGATCGGCTTTACGTCGAAGCCGCCGGGGCGGGGCGTGAGCATCAGCAGCCGCCCGGCGCCCGCATCCCAGCGGCCCAGGTCGGCCACCAGCACACGGCCATCCGCCAGCGGCAGCACGCCCCGGGGAAAGCCCAGCCTGGTGGCGGCCAGCCCCACGCAGAAACCCTTGGCCACCTTGAGGGGCACCGCCGGCAGGCCGGCGCACTCGCCGCCGGTCACGTAGCCATCGCCCCTGCCGGCAGCGCTGGTGCTGGCGAGGAGGGCGCAGAGCAGCGCAAGGCGGCGGATCATGTCGGGCTCAGGCGGCGATGTCGGCCAGGATGGCGGTGAGCAGCTGCCACACCTTGCCGACCGCCTCGATCTCGACCCGCTCTCCCGGTGCGTGGGCGCCGCGGATGGTGGGGCCGAAGGAGACGGTGTCCATCCCCGGATACTTGGCGCCGATGATCCCGCACTCCAGCCCGGCATGCACCACCTTCACCACCGACTCGCCGCCGAAATCCCGCGCATAGACCCGCTGGCAGCGGGCCAGCAGCGGCGACGCCGGATTGGGCGCCCAGCCCGGGTAATGGCCGGACTTGCCGGCGGCGGTGCCGGACAGCGCGAACAGGCTGACGATCTCGTCGGCCAGCGCCTCGCTGCCGCTGTCGATCAGCGAGCGCACCATGAAGTTGCAGCTGCCGCCGTCGGGCCCGATGCTCGCCATGCCCAGGTTGTTGGAGGTTTCCACCACGCCCGGCACCGCCAGGCTCTGGCGGCGCACCCCGTGGGGCGCGGCGTGCAGGCTGGCGAGCCACACCGACTGCTCGGCCGGGGTGAGCACCGCGTCGGCGCTGGCGGGGGTGTGGGCGAGGCTCACGCCGGCATCGACGCCGGCCAGCTCTTGCCGCAGGGTGGTCTGCCAGCGGGCGAGGGCC
>NZ_BSPX01000100.1:0-11434 GCF_030161255.1 Zoogloea oryzae | reverse complement strand
CGGCTTCTTCGGTCTGCTGCGCCCGGCAGCCCGCACGGCCGGCCCCGATACCCGTCCGGCGGCGCTCCGGCTGCTCGCATCCATCGGCAGAGGTGGTGGCCTGTGGGCGGTGAGCCTGGACGTCGCCCGCTGCACGGGCTGCGCGGTGTGCGCCCGGCTGTGCCCCGAGGGCGCCATCGACTGGCTGGAAGCGGGCGCGGAGGCCGGGCTGCGCCTGCGCATGGAGCGCTGTACCGGCTGCAACCTGTGCGTCGACGCCTGCGACCAGGGTGCCCTCCGGCCTGGGCGGGCCGCTGGCGGGGTGGTCGTCGCGTTCTTTCATGACACCACCTGTAGCCGCTGCTCCGCCACCTTCCGCCATCCCGCCGGCCATCGGGCGCCGCCCCTGTGCCCGGTCTGCCGGACAGGCGCCCGGCGCCCGGACAGGCTGGTGGTAGACTGAAAAATACCGCTGACTTCCCCTCACGCATGAGCCTGCTATCCCGACTGTGGTTTGCCACGCCCCTCGCGCGACGCCTGATGCTGGTCCTGATGCTGGCCCTGCTGTGCGCCTCGGGCATGCTCGTCGGGGGCGCCCTGTGGATTTCGGGCACGGCCCTGCAGGTGGAGCACGAAAGCTCCGCCCGCCGCCTTGCCGGCCTGTTTGAAGCCAGCCTGCAGTCGGCCATGCTGCGTCGTGATCTGTCGGGGCTGGCCGAGATCCTCGTCCAGCTGGGCGGCCTGCCCGGCGTGCAGTTTGCGGCGCTGCTCAATCCGGCTGGCGAGGTGCGCTTCGCCTCCCGCGACGCCGATCAGGGCAGTCTCCACCCGGAATGGGTGCGCGATCTGTGCCTCACCGCGGGCTGCATGGTGTCGCCGCCGCGGCTGGATACCCTGGATGCCGGCAAGGCCGGCCTGCTGCGCATTGCCTACCCGATCCGCAACCAGCCGCGTTGCGGCGGCTGCCACGGCGCCGTCGACACCCATCCGGTCAATGGCGTGCTGGTGGTCGAGTTCGTGCCGCCCTCCGAAGGCAGCGGCGCGGCCCAGTTGCAGCGTCTGCTGCCCCTGGGGCTGGCGGCCCTGTGCCTGCTGGCCTTGGCCATCTGGTGGGTGGTGCGGCGGGAGGTGCTGACGCCGGTGGGCACGCTCGCCGGCGTGGCCGGGCGGCTCGCCGATGGCGATCTCTCGGCGCGGGTCGGCAGCCTCTCTGGCGGCGAACTGGGCCGCCTGGGCGACGAAGTGGACGCGATGACCCGACGCCTCGGCGAGATGCTCGACCAGGCCGGCCAGCAGGGCGCCTTCCTGCAGGGGCTGGTGGATGCGGCGCCCGACCCGATGGTCGTGATCGGCGACGACTACCGCATCGTGCTCGCCAACCGGGCCTATTCCGAGCTCGTCCAGCTGCCCCTCGAGGCGATCCGCGGCGAGCGGTGTCACCGCATCGGCCGCCAGCTGGACGAACCCTGTCCGGTCACGCTGGTCACCTGTCCGCTGGCCGAGCTGCGCGCCCGGCCGGACGCCCTGCGCACCGTGATGAGCTTCAAACGGCCCGACGGCAGCCCGGTGAGCGTCGAGATCCACGCCGCCCCCCTGGTGGGGCCGGACGGGCGCCGGCTGGTGGTCGAGGCGATCCGCTCCCTCGACGATCAGGTGCGCTTCTCCCAGGAGCAGCGGCTGTCGGCGGTGGGCCTGCTGGCCAACGGCGTGGCCCACGAGATCCACAACCCGCTGGCGTCGATCCGCCTGGCGCTGCAGTCCAGCCTGCGCGGGCTGCGGGATGGCTCGATGGGCGCCGCCGAAGTCACCGAATACCTCGAGCTGGTGGACGCCGAGATCGACCGCTGCGTGCTCATCACCCAGCGCCTGATGACCCTCAGCCACCCGCCCGGGCCAACCCGCCCGGTGCTCGTCGGGGCCGCCATCGACGACATGGTGGCGCTGCTCGCCGAGGAGGCCCGCAGCGCCCGCGTGAAGGTGAACCTCGATCTCCAGCCCGCCGACGCCCGGGTGCGTGGCGACGAGGCGGAGATGCGCCAGGTGGCCCTCAACCTGTTTCAGAACGCCTTTCACGCCATGCCTGACGGCGGCACGCTCGACATCCGCCTGCGCCGCGAGGATGACTTCCATCACCTCACGGTGCGCGACAGCGGGGTCGGCATTCCGGTCGAGGAGCAGCCCCTGATCTTCATGCCCTTCTTCAGCCGCCGGGCCGATGGCCGCCGCGGCTCCGGCCTCGGCCTCGCCATCTGCAAGGCCATCCTCGAACGCCACGGCGGGCGGATCAGCGTCGAGAGCCAGGCGGGGCAGGGCAGCACCTTCCATGTCTTCCTGGCCTGTGCCGACGGAGAAAACCCATGAACGCACCGGTCACCCATTCGATCCTGGTGATCGAGGACGATGCGGTGCTCAACCGCCTGCTCCTCAAGACCCTCGCCCGCAGCGGCTTCGACATGCACAGCGCCCAGACCTGGGCCGAAGCCCGGGCGCGCATCGACGAGGTGGCGCCGGATCTGGTGCTGCTCGACATGAACCTGCCCGACGCGCGGGATTTCGGGCCCCTCACCGACATCGCCCAGACCCGCCCGGTCATCATGCTCACCGCTTACGGCTCGATCAATCAGGCCGTCGAGGCGATGCGCCTGGGGGCGGTGGATTACCTGGTCAAGCCGGTCAACCTGGCCGAGCTCGAGCTGGTCATCCAGCGGGCGCTGGAGGGCTCCCGCCTGCGCGCCGGCGACGCCCTCAAGGCCGCCATGCGGGGCCTGGTGGACGACCCGATGGTGGGCGGCAGCGAACCCATGCGCCAGGTGCGCAGCCTCATCGAGGCGGTGGCCGACGACGACGTGACCGTGCTGGTGCGCGGCGAAAGCGGCGCCGGCAAGGAGCTGGTGGCCCGCGCCGTGCATGACGCCGGCCAGCGGCGCGACGGGCACTTCGTGGCGGTGGATTGCTGCACCCTGCAGGAAACCCTCTTCGAGACCGAACTCTTCGGCCACGAGCGAGGCGCCTTCACCGGGGCTGACCGGCGCAAGCCCGGCCTCATCGAAGCCGCCACCGAGGGCACCCTGTTCCTCGACGAGATCGGCGAGATCGGCCCGTCGATCCAGGCCAAGCTGCTGCGCGTCCTCGAGACCGGGCGTTTCCGGCGGGTCGGCGCCACCACCGACCTGCGCGCCAACGCCCGGGTGGTGGTCGCCACCAACCGCGATCTCGCCCAGATGGTGCGCGAAGGCCGCTTCCGGGCCGATCTGTATTACCGCCTGTCGGCCTTCGAGATCACCGTGCCGCCGCTGCGCGACCGGCGCGACGACATCCCCCGGCTGGTGGATCACTTTGCCCGCGCCCGGGCCCGCAACGGCCGTCAGGTCGAGTTCTCCGACGAGGCCCTGGCGCGCCTCCTCAGCTACGACTGGCCGGGCAACGTGCGCGAGCTGCGCAACGTGGTCGAGCGGGCGCTGATCCTCGCCAGCCGTACCGGCCTCGTCGGCCCCGAGCACCTGCCGCCCCTGCGCGATCCGGGATTCGACGCCGCCCCTGCGGCCAGCGGCCCGGTGACCATCCACGGCGAACCGACCCTCGACGAGATCGAGCGCCACTACCTGGCCGAGCTGCTGGACCGCCACCAGGGCAACCGGCGCCGGGTGGCCGAGGCGATGGGCGTCTCGGAGCGCACCGCCTACCGGATGCTCGAACGCCACGGCTTCAAGGGCCGCGGCGACGGCGGCGAGGTCTGAGCGCCGTCATCCGGCCCGACCATCCGGCGTACTGTCCGGCGTGAATTTGGTTGTGCGCCGCGTCACATCTCCGCCCTGACCGCGCAAAAGCTTGCGCCACGTCAAAATCCGGCTTTGCGCCGGGGCCTTATGATGGCTCCATTGTTGCGCTGCACACGCCCGAATCCAGGTCGGGCCGCCATGAAAGCCGAATGCCGTTCCACCTGCCCGCCATGCCGGGGGCGGGAAAGCCGAAGTAATACCCACCCGCAAGGGGTGAGGTTGCGGCTGCCGGACGTCGCCCCGATGCTGCGCTGCGGGCGCCGGCTTTCGCGTTCCGGGGCCGCCCCGGGATGCGCGATCAACGCTCTTCAAATTTCAATGGACGCGGCGCCCCACCCGTGGGGGCGGCCCGCGTCTGCCAGTCGTACCAACAGGGGGTCGCAATGACGACGTATCTCAATCTCGACGGCAACGAAGCCGCCGCACGGATGGCCTACCTCGGCAGCGAGGTGATTGCCATCTATCCGATCACCCCATCTTCCAACATGGGCGAGTGGGCCGACGAATGGGCGGCCCAGGGCAAGCCCAACCTGTGGGGCGTCGTACCCAAGATCATCGAGATGCAGTCCGAAGGCGGCGCCGCCGGCGCGCTGCACGGGGCGCTCACCTCGGGGGCGCTGGGCACCAGCTTCACCGCCAGCCAGGGTCTGCTGCTGTTCATCCCCAACCTCTACAAGATGGCCGGCGAGCTGACGCCCTTCGTGCTGCATGTGGCGGCCCGGGCGCTGGCCACCCACGCCCTGTCGATCTTCGGCGACCACTCCGACGTGATGGCCTGCCGCGCCACCGGCTGTGCGCTGCTCGCCAGCAACTCGGTGCAGGAAGCCCAGGACATGGCGCTGATCGCCCAGGCCGCCACCCTGGCCGGGCGGATTCCGGTGATCCACTTCTTCGACGGCTTCCGCACCTCCCATGAGGTCGCCAAGATCGTCGCCGTCGAGCCCGAGACCGTGCGGGCGATGATCGACGACAGCCTGGTGGCCGCCCACCGGGCCCGCGCCCTGTCGCCCGAGCACCCGGTGCTGCGCGGCACCGCCCAGAACCCGGATGTGTTCTTCCAGTCCCGCGAGCGCGCCAATCCGTTCTACGACGCCTTCCCGGCCCTCGTGCAGGCGGCCATGGATCGCTTCGGCGAACTCACCGGCCGGCATTACAAGCTGTTCGACTACGTGGGCGCGCGGGATGCCGAGCGGGTCATCGTGGTGATGGGCTCGGCCGCTGAAACCGTCGAGGAGACCGTCGAGCACCTGGTCGCCCGCGGCGAGAAGGTCGGCCTCCTCAAGCTGCGCCTGTTCCGTCCGCTGGACACCCGCGCGCTGCTGGCGGCGATCCCGGCGAGCGCCCGATCCATCGCCGTGCTTGACCGCTGCAAGGAACCCGGCGCCGACGGCGAGCCGCTCTACAAGGACATCATCACCGCCTTCGCCGAAGCCGCCGCCGACGGCGACCGCCCGATGCCGCGGGTGATCGGCGGCCGCTACGGGCTGGCGAGCAAGGAGTTCACCCCGGGCATGGTGGCCGCGGTGTTCGCCGAGCTGGGCAAGGCGAAGCCGAAGCGCCAATTCACCGTGGGCATCGTGGACGATGTGACCCACCTGTCGCTGGCCTGGGATGAGGCCTTCCGCTCGGATGCCTCGCGCCGCCTGCAGCACGCGGTGTTCTGGGGCCTGGGCGCCGACGGCACCGTGTCGGCCAACAAGAACTCCATCAAGATCGTCGGCGAATCCACCGCGCTGCAGGCCCAGGGCTACTTCGTGTATGACTCGAAGAAGTCCGGCGCCGTCACGGTGTCGCACCTGCGCTTTGGCGACGCGCCGATCCGCTCCAGCTATCTGGTGGAAGAGGACATGGCCGGCTTCGTGGCTTGTCACCAGACGGTGTTCGTCGAGCGCTACGACCTGCTCGCCCACGCGGCGCCGGGCGGGGTCTTCCTGCTCAACACGCCGGACGCGCCCGACTCGGTGTGGGCTGGCCTGCCCGCCGCCATGCGCGCCGGCATCGCCGCCAAGGGCCTCAAGCTGTGGGTGATCGACGCCTACAAGGTGGCCCAGGAGGCCGGCATGGGGCGGCGCATCAACACCATCATGCAGACCTGCTTCTTCGCCATCTCGGGCATCCTGCCCCGCGACGAAGCCATCGCCGCCATCAAGAAGGCGGTGGACAAGACCTACGGCAGGAAGAGCAAGCGCCTGGCAGACCTCAACCACCGCGCCATCGACGTGACCCTCGCCAACCTCCATGCGGTGCCGATGGGTGCTGCCAGCGAGGGCGCCGCCCCCATCGTGCTGCCACCGGATGCCGCCCAGCCGGCCTTCGTGCGGGATTTCACCCTGCCCATCTACCGGGGCGAGGGCAACCGCCTGCCGGTGTCGGCGATGCCCATCGACGGCACCTTCCCGACCGGCACCGCCAAGTTCGAGAAGCGCAATATCGGGCTGGAAATCCCGGTGTGGGAGGCCGACCTGTGCACCCAGTGCGGTAAGTGCGTGTTCGTCTGCCCCCACTCGGCGATCCGCGCCCGGGCCTTTCCGGCGGAGGCCGCCGCCGATGCGCCGCCGACGTTCAAGCACGTGCCCGCCAAGAGCAAGGATTTCCCGGCCGGCACCCACATCAGCTACCAGGTGGCGCCGGAGGATTGCACCGGCTGCGGCGATTGCGTTGAAGCCTGCCCGATCCACGACAAGTCCAACATCAGCCGGCTGGCGGTGAACATGGCGCCCATCGGCCCTCTGCGCGAGCCGGAGCGCGAGAACTTCGACTTCTTCCTCAAGCTGCCGGATTTCGACCGCAGCCTGCTCAAGCACGGCACCATCCCCGGCGCGATGCTGCTCGACCCGCTGTTCGAGTTTTCCGGCGCCTGCGCCGGCTGCGGCGAGACGCCCTACATCCGGCTCGCCACCCAGCTCTTCGGCGACCGCATGCTGGTGGCCAACGCCACCGGCTGCTCGTCGATCTACGGCGCCAACCTGCCCAGCACACCCTGGACGGTGAACGGCGCCGGCCGCGGCCCGGCGTGGTCCAACTCGCTGTTCGAGGACAACGCCGAGTTCGGCCTGGGCATGCGCCTCGCCGCCGACCAGCTGATGGCCTACGGGATGCAGCTGGTGAAGGAGATGGAAGCGGAGATCGGCGGCGATCTCGCCAGCGCCATCGTCAATGCCGACCAACGCAGCGAGCCGGGCATCCGCGCCCAGCGGGAGCGGGTTGCCGCGCTGCTGAGCAAACTCGCCGCTGGCAGCCACCCGAGGGCGGCCGAGCTCGCGTCCCTCGCCGAATGGCTGATCCGCCGTTCGGTGTGGATCATCGGCGGCGACGGCTGGGCCTACGACATCGGCTACGGCGGGCTCGACCACGTGCTGGCGCTGTCCTACGACGTGAACATCCTGGTGCTCGACACCGAGGTGTATTCCAACACCGGCGGCCAGACCTCCAAGGCCACCCCGGTGGGCGCGGTGGCCAAGTTCTCGGCGGGCGGCAAGGCCACCGCCAAGAAGGATCTGGCCCGTATCGCCTCGGACTACGGCCATGTGTATGTGGCCACCGTGGCCTACGGCGCCAAGGACGTGCACACCCTCAAGGTCTTCCACGAGGCCGAGAGCCACGACGGCCCGTCGCTGATCGTCGCCTACAGCCCGTGCATCGCCCACGGGGTGGACATGCTCTACAACCAGCGCCAGCAGGACATGGCGGTCAAGTCCGGCCACTGGCCGCTGTTCCGCTACGACCCACGGCTTGAGGCCGCCGGCAGCAACCCGTTCAAGCTCGATTCGGCGCCGCCCAGCCAGCCCATCAAGACCTTCATGGACAGCGAGACCCGCTTCGCGATGCTCGCCCGCAGCCACCCGGAGGCCGCCGAACGCCTCATGGCCGAAGCCCAGAAGGAAGCCGACCGCCGCTTCAAGACCTACCAGGATCTCGCCGCCGGCCACGCGCCTGCCGCGCCCAAGGAGAGCTGAAATGATCGACCTGTCCACGACTTACCTGGGCCTGCCGCTCAAGAACCCGCTGGTGCCGTCCTCGTCGCCCCTGTGCAAGCACCTGGATAGCGTGCTTCAGCTGGAAGACGCCGGCGCCGCGGCCATCGTGCTGCACTCCTTCTACGAGGAAGAGCTGATCGCCGAAGACGCGATGGCCGACCGCTTCCTGCTCCACGCCGAACTCCACGACGGCGAATCCGCCGGTTTCCTGCCCGACCACGGCAGCTACGAGAGCGCCATCGACCGCTACCTCGAACACCTGCGCCGGGTGAAGGCGCGTGTCGGCATTCCGGTGATCGCCAGCCTCAACGGCGTCACGCCCTCGGGCTGGGTCGATCTGGGCCGCGAGTTGGAAGCCGCCGGCGCCGATGCGCTGGAGCTCAACGTCTATCACATCGCCGCCGACCCCAACGAGACCGGCGACGCCGTCGAGGCCCGCTACCTGGCCCTGCTCACCGAGCTCAAGCGCACGGTGGCGGTGCCGGTGGTGATGAAGCTGCCGCCTTTCTTCGCGTCGCTGCCCAACTTCGTGCGCCGGCTGGAGGCGGGTGGCGCGGCGGGCGTGTCGCTGTTCAACCGCTTCTTCCAGCCGGACATCGACCTGGACAGCCTCGAGATGGTGGATCGGCTCGAGCTCTCCAGCCCCGACGAGGCCCTGCTGCGCATCCGCTGGATCGCCATCCTGCGCGCCCAGACGCGCATCACCCTGGCCGCCACCGGCGGCGTGTATGGCTACCAGGAAGCCCTCAAGCTGCTGCTGGCCGGGGCCGACGTGGTGCATCTGGCGTCCTGCCTGCTGGAGCACGGCCCGGCCCGGCTCACCCAGATCCTCCACGACCTGCGCGCCTGGATGGCCGACCGCGAGTACGAATCGGTGGCCCAGCTCAAGGGCAGCATGTGCCAGGCCAACCTGCGCGACGCAAGCAGCCTGGCCCGCCAGAGCTACATCCGGGTGCTCGACAGCTTCACCCCACGGCCGGGGGTGTGGCGCTGAGGGCCGCGCTGGCACATTGACATTTCGGACGGCCGCCGCAAGCATGGGCGGCCGTGGTTTTTTCAGCCTGCCCATGTCGATCTCTCTCACGCTCGCGCCCGTACTGCGCGCCCGCCTTGCCGCCGGGCTGGCGGCGCTGGCGCTGGCCGGTTGCAGCGACGAAACGCGCTCGCCCGCCGACTGGGCGCCCCTCGACATCCCCAGGGGCAAGGGCTGCCCGCAGCTCGCCGGGCAGTATCTCAACGACGACCCGCTGGTCTTTCTGGCGCTGGTCACCCAGCATCTGCCGCGCGAAGCCCAGCGGCGCCGCTGGTTCGACGTGACGCTGAGCGGCAGCGTCGAGGCCGGCCTGCAACTGCAGCTCGGCGCGCCCGGCAGCGAAGGGGCGAGCACCATCCGCCTGCAGCCCGCCGCCGAGGCCTGCCACGATGGCTGGCTGCAGCTCAGCTGGCCGTACATGCTCATCGAGCGGGATGACCCGCTTTACCGCGACCTGCAGGGCGAGGGCTACAAGGAGCTCTACGTGGCCCGGGATTCCGCCGGCAATCTGGTGGCCCGGCAGGTCACCGCCAACTACCTGGAGTTTCCGGTGTGGTGCGGCGACGGCTGCAAGTACCTGCGGATTCCCTTCACCCGCAGCGAGCAAGTGCGCTGGCGCCGGCTGTCGGCGATGGGCGCGCTGCCGTCGGATCGCCCCGGCCCTGATATCGGCACGTCCGAACTCCGGCGCCGCGTCTCCACGGCGCTGCCGCCCGGCACCTTGCTTGACGGCATCGACGCCCAGGGTGCCGGCTTCGTGGCGCGCATCCGCTCCGGCGAGGAAGCCGGCGTGGATGCCTTCATGGACGAACTCTCCACCGCCCCGTGGGTGCATTCGGTACGCCGCGAGCCCAGCCCCGGCGCCCGTGGCAAGGACGGGCGCTACGCCGAGCGGGTGTGGTTCAGCCTGCGCTGACGCCACCGACAGGCCGGGCTGCGGCCCATCGCCGCTAAAATGGCGGGCCGACTTTTCCTCTGCCTGCCCCGCCCATGGAAGCCTCCACCCGCATTGTCCTCGTCACCGGCGCCACCATGGCCAAGCCGGACCCGGAAACCCACCTGCTCGTCGCCGCGCTCGCCCAGATCGGCGTCGAGGCCGTCGTCGTCCCGTGGGACAGCCCGGAAGACTGGGCCGCCTACCCGCTGGTGGTGGTGCGCACCCCGTGGGACTACTTCCGCCGCCTGCCCGAGTTCCTCGCCTGGGCCAAGCGGACCAGCCAGCTCACCGCCTTCGTCAATCCCGTGTCGGTGATCGAATGGAACAGCCACAAGGCCTACCTGCGCGAGCTCGCCGCCAAGGGCATCCCCACCGTGCCCACGTTGTGGCTTGACGGCGGCGCGGCGGACGGCACCGCCCGGCTCGCCGCCACCGGCTGGGGCGAGGTGGTGGTGAAACCGGCGGTATCGATCGGTGCCATCGGCGCCCTCAAGGCCCACGCCACCGATCCGGCCTGCCTCGCCCACCTGGCCGCGCTGCTGGCCGAGGGCGATGTGCTGGTCCAGCCCTTCATCGAGAGCGTCGCCGCCCAGGGCGAGGTGTCGCTGATCTACTTCGGCGGCGCCTTCTCCCACGCCATCCGCAAGCAACCCGCGGCGGGCGACTACCGGGTGCAGGACATGTACGGCGGCACCAATCACCCCTACCAGCCGGCCGCCGACGAGGTGGAACTGGCCACCCTGGCCCTCTCCGCCACCCCGGCCCCGACCACCTACGCCCGGGTCGATATGGTGCGCCTGCAGGGTGGCCGCCCGGCGGTGATGGAGCTGGAGCTCATCGAGCCCGAGCTCTTCCTCGGCGTCGCACCCGACGCCCCCGCACGCTTCGCCGAGGTGCTGCTGCGCTGCGCAGGTTAGGCCCGATGTCCCCTGTAGGTCGGACTTCAGTCCGACAATTCGTGCATGACCAAGCCGTGGTGTCGGACTGAAGTCCGACCTACAGTCCGGCCTACAGGTCCGGCCTACGGAAGGGCGGCTCGGGGGATTCCCGGGGCGAGGGCGTCCGGTCTGCCATACCCTCGCGTCGGTCTGCGGGATGGTCCGGCCTTTCTCTTTTCTCCTCGCGAGCACCCCGGAGCCTCTCGTGCCCTGTCCGCGAGCTCCTCGCGAGGGTCTTGGGGATAGGGGCGTTCTGTCCGTCGGATAGTCGCATTGCTGCTTTTTTGTGCTCCCGAGAGACTCGGCGTGTGTCATGCCCTGTCCAAAAGCTGCTCGCGAGCAGCTCCGGGATAGGGCAGTCCTGTCGGCCGGATGGTCGGGTTGCTGCTTTTTGGTGCTCGCGAGGAGCTCCGGGATGGGGAGGGCGGGCTTTGTGCATGTCGGGAGGTGCTGCCGGGCTTTTGGCGTGGTTCGGACTTCAGTCCGGCCTCTGTCGCGTGACCAACCCTTGATGTCGGACTGAAGTCCGACCTACAGGGCAGGGGCTCTCCGTCGTTCGCGCCCTACCGAGCCATGCGCTGGCGCACCGCGTCCAGGTTGCGCCGGACGCGCGCATCGTCCGGCATCAGGGTGGCGGCGCGCTCCAGTTCGGCGACGGCCTCGGCCCAGCGGCCGGCCTTGCCGGCAATCAGCCCGAGGGCGAAATGCAGCGGGCCGGGCTGGCTGGATGCCGGCACGCCGTCCCGCAGCAGTCGCGTGGCCGCGTCGCCCCGGCCCTGATCCACCAGCAG
>NZ_BSPX01000099.1:0-12252 GCF_030161255.1 Zoogloea oryzae | reverse complement strand
CTCGCATCGAACGCCCGGCGTTTCTGTTTCATCAAGTTCTCCTCTACGGGTGGATGATCCACCTATCGAGGTGTCCGAGGAAATTAGACCACTACACTCAGACCTGCAAACGCGGACCTCAAAGGTCCACTCGTCCCCCCCTGAGGTCCGGACATGCCAGTCCGGGCTTCAATCCCGCCGCATCCAGTGGCATGCTCGGCGCCATCCCCCGCCCCCCTGCCCCACGACCATGATCCATCTCATCGCCACCGGCGGCACCATTGCCGGCGAAGCCGATCCGGAATCCGGCGGCGCCCGTTATCGCGCTGGCGTGCGCCCCGTGGGCGCCCTGCTGGCCGCCGTGCCGGGCCTCGACGCCTTCGACCTCTCCGCCGAGCAGGTGCTTTCCCTCGACAGCAAGGACATGACGCCCGACGGCTGGCTGACGATCCTCGCCGCGGTGCGCCGGGCGCTGGGTGATCCGGCAACGGATGGCGTGGTGATCCTCCACGGCACCGATACGCTGGAAGAAACCGCCTATTTCCTGCAGCTCACCGTGCCCGGCGGCAAGCCGGTGGTGCTCACCGGCGCCATGCGCCCGGCCGACCACCCCCAGGCCGACGGCCCGGCCAACCTGCTCGCCGCGGTGCGTCTTGCTGCCAGCCCGGAGGCCCACGGCAAGGGCGTGCTGGTGGTGATGAACGCCACCGCCCACGCCGCCCGCCATCTGGTGAAAGCCCGCACCACCGGGCTCGACGCCTTCGAATCCGCCATCGACTGGACCGATGCCCGGCCCGACGGCCGCTTTGCCGATCTCGCCGCCGATGCCCTGCCGCGGGTGGACATCCTGCCCGGCTACGCCGGCGCGCCCGCCGGGCTGCTCGACGCCTGCGTGGCCGAAGGCGCCCGCGGGCTGGTGCTGGCCCTCACCGGCCACGGCAGCGTGCCGTCGGCGTGGCTGCCGGCGCTGCGCCGGGCCAGGGAGAAAGGGGTGGTGATCGTCCGGGCCAGCCGCTGCGCCGGGCCGGTGATCCGCAACGCCAACGCCAACGACGACGCCGAAGGCTGGCTCACCGTCGGCAGCCTGCCGCCGCCCAAAGCACGCATCGCGCTGATGCTGGCCCTCGCCTGCGACGGCCCCTTCACGGCGGACTGACTCAGGCCCTGCCGGCCGTCTTGGCCGGACGCTCCTTCTTCGCAAAGGCCTCGCGGGCTTCCTCGAGGATCTGCGCCAGCTCGTCGCGGGCTTCCTTGGACGACTGGATCAGCTTGCCCTCGTCGTGGTCGATGGCCTGCTGGCGCGCCAGCACCTCGGCGTCGTGGCGGGCAAAGCGGGTCACCATCTGATCCACCAGCGCCGGCGGCTCGTGGAGGAGCTCCAGCGTCCACCGGGCCATCTCGAGGCTGGATGGCAGCGCCTCGCGGATCTGCCGCTCGATGCCCATGTCCATCAGCCGGCTGGCGTGGAAGCGGTTGCGGGCCCGGGCCACGATCTGCACATGGGGAAAATGCTTCTTCACCAGCTCGGCGGTGCGCAGGGACGCCTCCACGTCGTCGATGGCCAGCACGAAGACCTTGGCCTCGCCCACCTGGGCAGCGTGGAGCAGATCGAGATGGGCCGCGTCGCCGTAGAACACCTTGAAGCCGAACTTGCGCACGGTTTCCACCTGGCCAGCGTCGGCGTCCAGCGCGGTGAAGCGGATGCCCCGCGCCAGCAGCAGCCGGCCCACCACCTGCCCGACCCGGCCGAAACCGGCGATCACCACGTCGCTCGCCTCGGAGGGCATCTGGTCGTAAGCCTTGGGCGGCCGCCGGCCCGCCTCGCGCCGGGCCAGCCAGTCGCCGAACATCAGCAGCAGCGGCGACACCGCCATCGACAAGGCCACCACCAGCGTCAGCTTGTCGGCCTGCACTTCGCCCAGCACCTTGAACGACTGGGCCGCATCGAACAGCACGAAGGCGAACTCGCCGCCCTGGGCCAGCGCCAGCGCCAGCATCCGCGAACCCAGCTTGGGCCCGCCCACCAGCCGGCGCAGGCCGTACAGCACGACCACCTTGATGAACACCAGCCCGGCCGTGAGCCCGATGATCTGCCACGGAAACTTCACCAGCAGGGTGAGGTTGGTGGACATCCCCACCGCCATGAAGAACAAGCCCAGCAGCAAGCCCTGGAAAGGCGCGATGGACGCCTCCAGCTCGTGACGGAACTCGGAATCGGCCAGCAGCACGCCGGCGATGAACGCACCCAGCGACATGGACAGCCCGCCCGCCTGCATCAGCAGCGCCAGCCCCAGCACCGTCACCAGCGCCGCCGCGGTGAACATCTCCCGGCTATTGACCCGCGCCACGTGGCGGAACAGCAGATCGAGGAGCGGCCGCCCCACCACCACCACCGCCACCAGCAGCCCCAGGCCCACCGCCGGATGGGTGAGCGCGGTGGGCTTGCCGGTGCCGAAGAGGGGAATCAGCGCCAGCAGCGGAATCACCGACAGATCCTGGAACAGCAGGATCGCGAAGGCCTCGCGCCCGTAACGGGTCGATAGCTCGCGCCGCTCGGCCAGCGTGGGCAGCACGAAGGCGGTGGACGACAGGGCCAGGATGATCCCCACCAGCGCCGCCGCCGACATCGACAGGCCCGTGTACAAGCCCGCCGCCGCCAGCGCCGCCGCCACCCCGAAAAGCTGCATCGCCCCCAGCCCGAAAACCGACTTGCGCAGCGCCCACAGCCGCGACGGTTTGAGTTCCAGCCCGATCACGAAGAGCAGCAGCACCACGCCCAGCTCGGCGGTGTGGAGCAGGTTGTCCGGGTCGCGCACGAGCTTCACGCCGTAGGGGCCGATGAGCATGCCCACCGCCAGATAGCCGAGCACCGTCCCCAGGCCGGCGCGCTTGAAAAGCGGCACGAAAAGCACGGAAGCCAGCAGCAGGGCGGCGAAGGTCGTCAGGGATTGCATGATGGAAAAACAGCGGGCGGCTTGGAGCGTTCAAGTCTCTCACAAAGCACGGCGGCAATTCGAAATGGAAGGATCCGGAAACAATCGGGCCGCCGGCTGCCAACTCCGTCACGCAAATCCGGGGAGCCCCGCCCGGGGCGGTGTCGACCGGCTTTACACGGCCCGCCCAGCGCCTTAGGCCGAACGAATCAACAAACGTCAAAAACGAAGCAAATTCGGCGACTTATCACAAAACTCTAAATTCGGCACAGGATTTGCGTAAATTTTGGTGTCTTGCTTGTTTTTTCGCGAATTCCCACGGAGCATCCAGGAGGAAAAAATGAAAATCAGCAAAAACAAGGCCCTGACAGCAGCCACGATCGTTTCAGCATTTCTGTCACCCCTCGCAGACGCCACGCCCCTCGCCGTTTACGCCGGCCCCGCCATCGACAAGAGCTCCCCCGCCTGCGCCACCTTTGGCGACATGCTCAGCTGCTCGGCGCCAATGCTCAACTACATCGCCGGCCTCGCCCAGAGCACCGGCACCGACAGCGGCGGCTACCTGCTGTCCACGCCCCAGGGCATGCTCAAGGAGACGGTCGTCGTCCAGGCCGGCGGCGCGGCGCCCCTCGACAACAGCGACACCAGCCCGACCAATCCGCCCACCACCGACGGCAGCCGGGTGGAGAACGGCTTCAAGACCAACCGCGGCGGCGACAACTTCCTCGCCACCGGACGCGCCACCGGCACCACGATGGAAGCCGGCAACATGAGCGATCCGGCCAACAACCAGCTCGCCGCCGGCGCCGACAACATCGGCACCTGGGACGTGAACGCCGTGTGGTTGCGCGATGCGCTCACCATCGGCGGCGTGCGCCACGAGCTGATGCTGGGCTTCGACTACAACCAGCCCCAGAGCGCCACGACCTCGGTGGATTACTGGGGGCTGATTACCGTCCGCGACACCGACGGCGCCCTGCCCGACATCCACTACGAAGTCGGGCGCGACACCGGCCTGTCGTACGGGGCCTTCACCAGCACCAAGCTGTTTTACGATGCGCCGGCCTCGACCGACTTCGCAACCGTCTACGGCACGATCTGCATCTACGAGCACACCACCCTGCGCAACCCGGGCGGCAGTTGCCCGTCCGCCACCGGCTCGACCGGCGCCCTGATCGAGAGCATCGACAACTCCCAGGGCACCGAGAACGCCGAATTCCTGGCCTTCCTGCCCGAGCTCAACGCGAGCCTGGAGAGCTACATCGGCGCCGGTTACGACACCATCTCGGTGCGCCTGCTGTTCGGCTGCTTCGGCGGCACGACCAAAGGCAATGGCGCCGGCTACCTGAGCGACGGTGGCGAGACCACCAACTGCGACAGCGGCGGTTTCGGCGACGTGTTCATCCTCGCCGGCAGCGCGATGTACGAAACACCCGAACCTGCCACCCTCACCCTCGCCGCCCTCGGCCTGATCGGTGCCGTCGTCCTCCGCCGCCGGCGCCGTTGAGGCTCTCGACGGCCGGGCTCACAGCCCCGGGTCTTCGCCGCCCCCCGCCAGCGCCGCGTCCACCACGTGGCGCGACAGGTGGGGGGCGAACAGCTCGATGAAGGCGTACACGTAACCGCGCAGCCACGCGTTGCGGCGCACGCCGATGCGGGTCGTGCTCGACTCGAAGAGATGCGCGGCGTCGAGCATGCCCAGATCCTTGTCCACCGCAGCGTCGTAGGCCATCCTGGCCAGGATGCCGATCCCCAGCCCCATGCCCACGTAAGTCTTGATGATGTCCGAGTCGATCGCGGTGAGCACCACATTGGGCTTCAGGCCCCGGCCGATGAAGGCTTTGTTGATCTGGTTACGACCGGTGAAGGCAAAGTCGTAGGTGATGATCGGATAGCGGGCGATACCCTCGAGCGTGAGCGGCTGGGTGCTCAGGATGGGATGGCGCACCGGCGCGATCACGCAGCGGTTCCACTGGTAGCAGGGCAGCATCACCAGCTCGTGCTCCTCGGCGATGGCCTCGGTGGCGATGGCGATGTCTGCCTCGCCCGACAGCACGTATTCGCACACCTGGCGCGGGTTGCCCTGATGCAGCGACAGGCGCACGTTGGGGTAGCGCGTCATGAAGGCCCGGATCACCGGCGGCAGCGCGTAACGGGCCTGGGTGTGGGTGGTGGCGATCGACAGGCTGCCGCTGGCCTCGTTGCTGAACTCGGCCCCCACCTGACGCAGGTTGTCGACATCGAGCAGCATCCGCTCGGCGATGGCCAGCACCTGCTGCCCCGGCTCGGTGACCGCCACCAGGCGCTTGCCGTGGCGCACGAAGATCTCGATTCCCAGCTCGTCCTCAAGCTGACGGATCTGCTTCGACACCCCTGGCTGGGACGTAAATAGCGCCTCGGCCGCCTCCGACACGTTGAGGCGATGGCGGACCACCTCGAAAACGTAGCGCAATTGCTGGATGTTCATACCTGCTCCCGCCGCCGCTGCGCGGCCTATATAACTTTTTGTTCTTATAGTTTAACTCAAACCGACTTCTACCCTCTAACCGCTCCGTTTACGATGCACCGCACAAGACATTGGGGCTCATCATGGACATCGCCTACACCATTGCAGGTTTTTCCGTCGGCGCCATCGTCGGCCTTACGGGCGTGGGCGGTGGTTCGCTGATGACGCCGCTGCTGGTGTTGCTGTTCGGCGTGCCGGCCTCGGTCGCGGTGGGCACCGACCTGCTTTACGCCGCCATCACCAAGGCCGGAGGCACCCTCGCCCACGGCCTCAAGGGCACGGTGGACTGGAGCGTCACCCGGCGCCTCGCCACCGGCAGCATCCCGGCCTCGGCGATCACCCTGCTGGTGGTCGGCAACTTCTTTCCCGGTGGCATCGGCGGCGCGATCGGCCTGATCAAGGTCGCCCTGGGCATCGCCCTGCTGCTCACCGCGGTGGCGATCATCTTCCGCAAGAAGATCCAGGATTTTGCCCTGAAGCATTCCGAAGGCCGTGAGAACCCACGCCGCACCGCCATTCTCACCGTCGCCACCGGCGCCGTGCTGGGCGTGCTGGTGTCGATCTCGTCGGTGGGCGCCGGCGCCCTGGGGGTGAGCGCGCTGTTCTTCCTGTATCCTCGCCTCCCCACGCTGCGCATCGTCGGCAGCGACATCGCCCACGCGGTGCCGCTCACGCTGGTGGCCGGCATCGGCCACTGGTTTCTCGGCAGCGTGGACTGGGCCCTGCTCGGCAGCCTGCTGATCGGCTCCCTGCCCGGCATCTGGCTGGGGAGCCACATTTCCACCCGGGTGCCCGACCGGGTGCTGCGTCCGATTCTGGCAACCATGCTGGTCTTGGTGGGCAGCAAGTTGATCGCGGCCTGACCAGGCAGCGCGCCCCTGACAACCAGGACACATCACAAAATCATGTACCGTTACGACCCCTACGACCAGAAGATCGTCGACGAACGCGTCGCCCAGTTCCGCGACCAGACCCGCCGCTACCTGGCCGGCGAGCTCACCGACGACGAGTTCCGCCCCCTGCGCCTGCAGAACGGCCTGTACATCCAGCGCCACGCCCCGATGCTGCGCGTGGCCGTGCCCTACGGCCTGCTGTCGTCCACCCAGGTGCGCAAGCTGGCCCACATCGCGCGCACCCACGACAAGGGCTACACCCACGTCACCACGCGCCAGAACTTCCAGTTCAACTGGCCCGAGCTGAAGGTCGTGCCGGAGATCCTGGCCGAGCTCGCCACCGTCGAGATGCACGCCATCCAGACCTCCGGCGCGTGCATCCGCAACATCACCTCCGACCCCTTCGCGGGCGTCGCCGGCGACGAATACATCGACCCGCGTCCGTGGTGCGAAGTGCTTCGCCAGTGGAGCACCTTCCACCCCGAGTTCGCCTTCCTGCCGCGCAAGTTCAAGATCGCGGTGAATGGCGCCGGGCAGGACCGCGCGGTCATCCAGTGCCACGACATTGGCCTCGAACTCAAGCGCGATGCGGCCGGCGAGATCGGCTTCCGCGTGCTGGTCGGCGGCGGCATGGGCCGTACCCCGATCATCGGCGAAGAGATCACCGACTTCGTGCCGTGGCAGCACATCATCACCTACTGCGAAGCCATCCTGCGCGTCTATAACCGCTACGGCCGCCGCGACAACCTCTACAAGGCGCGGATCAAGATCCTCGTCAAGGCCCTGGGCATCGCCGAGTTCAAGCGCCAGGTGGAAGCGGAATGGGAATTCGGCAAGAACGGCCCGAACACCCTCACCGAAGCCGAAGTCGCCCGCGTTGCCGGCCACTTCACCACCCCGGCCTACGAAACCCTGCCCGCCGAAGACGCCGGCTACGCCGCCCAGCGCAGCGCCAACCCGGCCTTCGCCGCCTGGGCCCGCCGCAACGTGCTGGCCCACAAGGTGCCCGGCTACGCCATCGTGGTGCTGTCCCTGAAGGACCCGAAGCGCGCCCCTGGCGACATCACCGCCGAGCAGCTCGATCTCGTCGCCGACTGGGCCGACGCCTACAGCTTCGGCGAGATCCGCGCCACCCACGAGCAGAACCTCGTGCTGGCCGATGTCAAACAGTCCGACCTCTTCGCCCTCTGGGAGAAGGCCCGCGCCACCGGCCTCGCGACGCCGACCTTCGGCTTGCTCACCGACATCATCTGCTGCCCGGGCGGCGATTTCTGCGCGCTGGCCAACGCCAAGTCGATCCCCATCGCCAACGCCATCCAGGCCCGCTTCGATGATCTGGATCACCTCTACGACATCGGCGACATCGAGCTCAACATCTCGGGCTGCATGAACTCCTGCGGCCATCACCACGTGGGCCACATCGGCATCCTCGGCGTCGATAAGAACGGCGAGGAGTGGTATCAGGTCAGCCTCGGCGGCAGCCAGGGCAACAACACCAGCATCGGCAAGGTCATCGGCCGCTCCTTTGCCGCCGCCGAAATGCCCGATGTGATCAGCAAGATCATCGACGTCTACCTGGCCCAGCGCCAGGATGGCGAGCGCTTCATCGAAACCGTCCGCCGCACCGGCCTCGACCCGTTCAAGCTCGGCGTGTATGGCGAAGCCGCCGTCAAGGAAAGGAAGCACAATGCCTAAGCTCATCAAGAACGGCCAGGTCATCGACGACGCGGCCCAGATCCTCGTCCTGGACGAAACCCAGGCGCCCGAAGCCCTAACCCTGCCCGAAGGCCCGCTGTTCGTGCCGCTGGCCGTGTGGCAGGCCCACAAGGGCCAGATCTCCGGTCGCGCCAGCGTCGGCGTGTGGCTCGACAGCCACGAGAACGTGGACGAGATCGCCGACGACCTGGAAGGCATCACCGCCATCGCCCTCAACTTCCCCAAGTTTACCGACGGCCGCGCCTACTCCGCCGCCGCGCTGCTGCGCAGCCGCTACGGCTTCAAGGGCGAGATCCGCGCCATCGGCGACGTGCTGCGCGACCAGTTCTTCTTCATGCAGCGCTGCGGCTTCGACGCCATCCAGCCCAAGGCCGGCAAGTACTCCGATGCCCAGCTCGAAGAAGCCCTGGCCAGCCTGAAGGATTTCTCGACCCCCTACCAGGCCGCCATCGACCAGCCGGAACCGCTGTTCCGCCGCGCCCAGCGCGCCGCCTGAGCCCGGAGACGCCATGCATCCCAATCAGAACCCCAAGCTCGACGATCCCGCGCTGCTGGCCAGCCTCGAAGCCAAGGTCGCTCAGCTCAAGGCCGACCTGGCCGCCTGGGCTGCCGAGCTGCCGGCCATCACCATGGCCAACAGCCTCGGCGCCGAGGACATGGTCCTCACCGACGTGATCGCCACCGCCAAGCTGCCCATCGAGATCTTCTCGCTGGATACCGGCCGCCTGCCGCTGGAAACCTACGACCTGATGGCCAAGGTGCAGCAGCACTACGGCCTCAAGCTGAAGTTCTTCTACCCCAACCACGACGCCATCGAGGCCTACACCCGCGAGCACGGCATCAACGCCTTCTACGACAGCGTCGAGCTGCGCAAGGCCTGCTGCCACGCCCGCAAGGTCGAGCCCCTCGGCCGCGCCCTGGCCGGCAAGCAGGCGTGGATCACCGGCCTGCGCGCCCAGCAATCCACCACCCGCACCGACCTGCCCAAGCGCGAGTTCGATGCGGGCAACGGCCTCATCAAGTTCAACCCGCTGTCGGAATGGACCGAAAAGGAAGTCTGGGCCTACATCCGCCTCAACAAGGTTCCGTACAACGCCCTCCACGACAAGTTCTACCCGAGCATCGGCTGTGCGCCGTGCACCCGCCCGGTTTCGATTGGCGAAGACGTGCGCGCCGGGCGCTGGTGGTGGGAGAATCCGGAAACCAAGGAATGCGGCCTGCACGTCAAGAAGTGACGCGCACCGAAGAACCCTCAAACGAGTAAAGCAATGTCGACGCTCACCAAACAAACCCTGAGCCACCTGGACTGGCTCGAATCCGAAGCCATCCACATCATGCGCGAGGTGGCCGGCCAGTGCAGCAACCCCGTGCTGCTGTTCTCCGGCGGCAAGGACTCCATCTGCATGCTGCGGATCGCCGAAAAGGCCTTCCGCCCGGGCAAGTTCCCCTTCCCGCTGATGCACATCGACACCGGCCACAACTACCGCGAAGTGGTCGAGTTCCGCGACAAGCGCGCCGCCGAGCTGGGCGAGCGCCTCATCGTGCGCTCCGTCGAAGACTCCATGAAGCGCGGCACCGTCGTCCTCAAGCACGAGAACGAATCCCGCAACAAGCACCAGTCGGTCACCCTGCTGGAGGCCATCGAGGAGTTTGGCTTCGACGCCTGTATCGGCGGCGCCCGTCGTGACGAAGAGAAGGCCCGCGCCAAGGAGCGGATCATGAGCTTCCGCGACGAGTTCGGCCAATGGGACCCGAAGAACCAGCGCCCCGAGCTGTGGAACCTCTACAACGCCCGCAGCCACAAGGGCGAGAACATCCGCGCCTTCCCGATCTCCAACTGGACCGAGATGGACGTCTGGCAGTACATCGAGCGCGAACAGCTCGAGCTGCCGTCGATCTACTTCGCCCACACCCGCCCGGTGGTGATGCGCCAGGGCAGCATCGTCCCGGTCAATGTGCCGCTGATGACCGGCGAGCTGACCAATCTGCCCAAGGCCGGCGAAGAGATCATCGACCTGCAGGTGCGCTTCCGCACCGTGGGTGACATCTCCTGTACCGCGCCGGTCGAATCCGACGCCGACACGGTCGAGAAGATCGTCATCGAAACCGCCACCACCACGATTACCGAGCGCGGCGCCACCCGCCTCGACGACCAGACTTCCGACGCCTCCATGGAGCAGCGCAAGAAGGAAGGCTACTTCTAATCGCCGCCCCGGAATCCAAGGAATACAGAACCATGTCCGCACCCGAAAAACTGCCCGACGTTGACAACGGCCTGCTGCGCTTCCTCACCTGCGGCTCCGTCGATGACGGCAAGAGCACCCTGATCGGCCGCCTGCTGTTCGACACCAAGGCCATCCTCGCCGACACGCTCACCGCCATCGAGAAGACCTCCAACAAGCGCGGCCTCACCGCCGTCGATCTGTCGCTGCTCACCGACGGCCTGCAGGCCGAGCGCGAGCAGGGCATCACCATCGATGTCGCCTACCGCTACTTCTCCACCGGCACCCGCAAGTACATCATCGCCGACGCCCCGGGTCACGAGCAGTACACCCGCAACATGGTGACCGCCGCCTCCACCGCCAACGTCGCGATCATCCTGATCGACGCGCGCAAGGGCGTGCTCACCCAGACCCGTCGTCACAGCTACCTGGCCAAGCTGGTGGGCATTCCCCACGTGGTCGTCGCCGTGAACAAGATGGACCTGGTGGATTACGACCAGGCCACCTACGACAAGATCGTCGCCGAGTACAAGGCCTTCGCCGAACAGATCGGCCTCACCGACGTGCGCTTCATCCCCCTGTCGGCCCTCGTCGGCGACATGATCGTCGATCGCGGTGACAGCCTGAACTGGTACGACGGCCCGACGCTGATCGAGATCCTGGAAGCCGCCCCTGCCGCCCACACCGAAAAGGCCGAGAGCTTCCGCTTCCCGGTCCAGTACGTGTGCCGCCCGCAGGCCTCCGACGACCCCGAGCTGCACGACTATCGTGGCTTCATGGGCCGCGTCGAATCAGGCGAGATCAAGGTCGGCGACAGCGTCACCGTGCTGCCCAACGGCCTCACCACCAAGGTCAAGGACATCCAGCTCTACGGCGAATCCCTGCCCAAGGCGATCCACGAGCAATCCGTGACCCTGCTGCTGGAAGACGAGATCGACATCTCCCGCGGCGACATGATCGTCAACAGCGAAGAACTGCCGGCCCAGACCAAGCAGATCGACGCCGTGGTGTGCTGGCTCTCCGAGACCCCGCTGTCCCCGGCCCGCACCTACTGGCTGCGCCACACGACCCGTGAGGTCAAGGCCAAGGTCGCCGCCATCGCCCACCGCGTGGATATCAACACGCTCTCGAAGGATGCCGCAAGCACCCTGACGATGAACGACATCGCCCAGCTGAGCCTCAAGCTCGCGCAGCCGATCTTCGCCGACAACTACACCGACTCCCGCGCCACCGGCGCCTTCATCCTCATCGACGAATCGACGAACAACACAGTCGGCGCCGGGATGATCATCGGATGATGTAGCACGCGGCAGAGTACCCTACGGTACAGCCTTCGCAAAAATGCAAATCCCCAGGTTGCGGCAACGCCCCTGGGGATTTTGCTTTGGCAGGTCAAGCTGTCCCGAGCCACCGGTAGGCCGACAAGTGCAGTTCGATCATGCCCACGTGACGCGAAATCCCCAGAAAGGGACGCCACACTGGTGATCTGCCATCCCCCAGCTAGTCAAGCAACTCAACGGAAGAGCACTCAATGCCTAAAAAGGACTCCTCGTACTTCGACGACACTGCTACTCCTTCGAACCTGGCGGTACCTGTGGCACGGAAGGGCGCTGGCGACTCCCACGCACCGCCGACATTCTTAAACTTGAAACGCACCTGACGAAGGACTAACAGCACCCGCTCGCAGGCGCACCAACAGTAAGCACCCGGCGATCCCCTCTTGACCGAGCTTCAGGCGGAATCCGGTACCCACCGATGCGGCAACAACTCACCGATCCGACTCTGCGGCTGAGTCGGCAGTCGGGTTAGGACGTCCTTCAGATAGGCGTAGGGCTCGTGCCCATTCAGGCGCGCCGACTGGATCAGACTCATGATCGCCGCTGCGCGCTTGCCGGCGCGCAGCGAGCCGGCAAAGAGCCAGTTCTTGCGCCCGATGGCAATCGGCCGAATCTGGTTCTCGATCCAGTTGTTATCGATGGGGATGCGCCCATCCGTCAGGTAAT
>NZ_BSPX01000098.1:0-12683 GCF_030161255.1 Zoogloea oryzae | reverse complement strand
ATCCCGGCGATGGCACGGTGAGCCGATTCTTCCTGCGCTGCCACGGCAGCGCAGGAAGAATCAAGACCGCCTCGAACACAAAATTACTGACACTCCCGTTCAAGTCAGACTTGAACTCCATCAAGTTCACGCTCGCCCGGCCAGCATGACCAGACGGGCAGCCAGCCTTTCTCGCTCGGCGGGCACGCAAACTGTGCCGCCACACCAACTCCGGCGATCCACGCCAGTTGATCCCCCACCCACAGCAGCGGTAGTTCATCCCGCAGCCAACCCGGCACACCGGCTTCCTGGAGCAGGTTTTTCAAGGACCGGGACGGACCGGCCGGATGCAGGCGCATCCGCTCCCCACCCCCACGCCGACGCAGCACGCACGGCTGCCCTGCCAGCAGCGCCGCAGACAGCCCCTTCCCCGTTGCAGGCTGAAAGCAGACTTCACCACCGGCCCAATCCACCGTTGGCTCACCGGACCAGCCGACGGCATCGGGTGCGGGCGAGCAAGCAATAGCTTCCAGCCACCATTCGTCGCGATAGATGCACAGCGCCGACGCCCCCACCGGCAGCCGCAGCCCGGCCGGCGCGGCATCGGCGCGGAACTGGCGTTCGATTTCGCAAAGGGAGTCCTCATCCGGCATCGCCTCGCCCGCCACGGCCAGCACGCGGCGCAGCACGTTGCGCAGGCGGGGCGAGCTGAGCCCGAGGGCACGGGTGTGCAGGTAGTGGCTCGAACCCGGCTTTGCCAGCGCAGCGAGATCAGCGTCGGCCAGTTCGTCCAGCAGGTCAGACGCCTCGGCAGCAAGTCGGCCGAGACGCGCCAGCCCCGCCGCCGCGCCGGGAAAACGCGCGCTCACGGCCGGCAGAATGTCGTTACGCAGGAAGTTGCGCGAGAAATGGCTGTCGGCATTGCTCGGGTCGTCGATCCAGCCCAGGCCATGAGCCGTTGCATGGGCCATCAGCGCCGACCGGGGTACGTCCAGCAGCGGTCGCCACAGGCCGGGCTTGCCCCCACCCGGGACGATCGCCCGCATCCCGGCAGCGCCGCGCACGCCAGCCCCGCGCAGGGCGCGAAAGAGGACTGTTTCGGCCTGATCATCCCGATGATGGGCGAGCGCCAGCCAGTCGACGCCGCCTTCCAGCAGCACGGCCCGGCGGGCATCGCGGGCGGCAGCCTCAAGGCCGCCGGGATGGGCGCGATCCACCGTCACATCGTGCACGGCAAAAGGCACGTCCAGCCGCTCGCACAGCCCACGGCAGGCGTCACCCCACGCCGCCGAACCCGGCACAAGGCCGTGGCGCACGTGGGTGGCGATCAGATCGAAATGAAACTGCCCGCGAAGGCCCGCGAGCAGATGAAGGAGAACCGTGGAATCGAGCCCGCCGGAGAGACCGACCCGGATGCGCCCCGCGGGTGCTGGCAGGCGCTGCCAGCTCGCCGCGACGCGGGCAGGCAGATCAGTCGACGGCAATTTCCTTGAACTTGCCGTAGCTCATCAGCCGCTCGAAACGCCGTTCGAGGAGTTCGGACGGCGACAGGTCGGACACCTGACGCAGCGCATCCTGCAGCGCCCGCTTGAGGCTCTGGGCCATCGCCCGGTGATCCCGGTGGGCGCCGCCCACGGGTTCGTTCACCACCTTGTCGATCAGCCCCAGGGACTTGAGACGGCCGGCGGTGATGCCCATCGTCTCGGCGGCGTCCGGCGCCCGGTCGGCGCTCTTCCAGAGGATGGAGGCGCAGCCTTCCGGCGAGATCACCGAGTAGGTGGAGTACTGCAGCATCATCAGCTGGTCGCCCACGGCGATCGCCAGCGCGCCGCCGGAGCCGCCTTCGCCGATGATCGTGCAGATGATGGGCACCTTGAGATTGGTCATCTCGTAGAGGTTGTGGCCGATGGCCTCGGACTGGCCGCGCTCCTCGGCGTCGATGCCGGGATAGGCGCCCGGGGTGTCGACGAAGGTGAAGATCGGCAGGCCGAACTTCTCGGCCAGGCGCATCAGGCGCAGGGCCTTGCGGTAGCCCTCGGGGCGAGGCATGCCGAAGTTGCGGAAGATCTTTTCCTTGGTGTCGCGGCCCTTCTGGTGGCCGATGACCATGCACGGCTGGCCGTTGAAGCGGGCCAGACCGCCGACGATGGCCTTGTCGTCGGCAAAGCTGCGGTCGCCGTGGAGCTCTTCGAAGTCGGTAAAGATGTGCTCGACGTAGTCCAGGGTGTACGGCCGCTGAGGGTGGCGGGCCACGAGGGCGCACTGCCACGGCGACAGCTTGGCGTAGATGTCCTTGGTGAGACCAAAGTTCTTCTGTTCCAGGCGGGCGATCTCTTCGGAGATATCCACGGCCGAATCGTCCTGCACGAAGCGCAGTTCTTCGATCTTCGCCTCGAGCTCGGCAATCGGCTGCTCGAAATCCAGGAAGGTCGTTTTCATTGGGGGCAGGCTCAAAAAAATTTCACGCATTTTACCCCATCGCCCCGAAAGAAACCCAACGGGCGGGCAGACACCACGCCCGACAGGCAAATCGCATTGCTGCACAGCGCAACAAGCCGCTAACATCCCGTCCTTTTACCCGCTCCGCGGCCCCTCCCCCTTCATGGCTTCGATGAATCTCCTGCGCGCCCTCGCCACCGTCAGCGGCATGACGCTGCTGTCACGCATCCTCGGCTTCGTGCGCGATTTCGTGGTCGCCCGGGCCTTTGGCGCCGGCGTCGAGACCGACGCCTTCTTCGTGGCCTTCCGCCTACCCAACCTCTTGCGGCGGATGTTTGCCGAAGGCGCCTTCTCCCAGGCCTTCGTACCCATCCTGGCCGAGTACAAAAACAAGCGCGGCGAGGCCGAAACCCACCGCCTCGTCAATCACGTGGCCAGCGCGCTGGGCCTGGTGGTGCTGATCGTCTCGATCATCGGCGCAATCTTCGCCCCGTTCATCATCTACGCCACCGCGCCGGGTTTCTCGAACGACGCCACCAAGTTCGAGCTGACCGTACAGCTCACCCGCATCACCTTCCCGTACATCTTCTTCATGTCGCTGGTGGCGCTGGCCGGCGGCGTGCTCAACACCTGGAGCCGCTTCGCCATCCCGGCCTTCACGCCGGTGCTGCTCAACCTGTCGTTCATCGGCATGGCTCTGTTTGCCGCACCCTACTTCGATCCGCCGGTGATGGCGCTGGGCTGGGCGGTGTTCATCGGCGGGCTTGCCCAGCTGGTGCTGCAGCTCAAGCCCCTGGCGCAGATCGGCATGCTGCCGCGCTTCTCGCTGGATTTCTCCGATCCGGGCGTGCGGCGCATCCTCAAGCTGATGGCGCCGGCCATCCTCGGCGTGTCGGTGAGCCAGATCTCGCTGCTCATCAACACCGTGTTCGCGTCCTTCCTGCCCAGCGGCAGCGTGTCTTGGCTGTATTACGCCGACCGCCTGATGGAGTTTCCGGCCGGGATGCTGGGCGTGGCGCTGGGCACCATCCTGCTGCCCAGCCTCTCCAAGATGCACGCCGACAAGAACCCCACCGAGTTCTCGTCGCTCCTCGACTGGGGCCTGCGCCTCACCCTGATGCTCACCCTGCCGGCCGCACTGGGCCTGGCCCTGCTGGCGGTGCCGCTCATCACCACCCTCTTCTACCACGGCGCATTCACCGCCGCGGACGTCTTCCAGACGCGCACCGCGCTGGTCGCCTACAGCGCCGGGCTAGCCGGGCTGATCCTCGTCAAGGTGCTGGCGCCGGCCTTCTACGCCCGCCAGGACGTGCGCACGCCAGTTAAGTTCGGCCTCATCACGCTGGCGGTCACCCAGCTCATGAACCTCGTGTTCATCGGCCCGCTGCAGCACGCCGGGCTGGCGCTGTCCATCGGCCTTGCCTCGTGCATCAACGCCGGCATGCTCTACCGCGGCCTGCGCCAGCGCGGCATCTACATGCCCCAGCCGGGCTGGGCCAAGTTCGGCGCCAAGTTGGGCGTGGCGCTGGTGGTGCTGGGGCTGGCGGTGTGGTTTGCGGTGGGCGCCGACGCGGTGTGGCTCAAGTATCCGGGCACCGAGCGGACGATCCGTCTGCTGGTGCTGGTGATCGGCGGCATCCTGGTGTATTTCGCCACCCTGTTCGCCCTGGGTTTCCGGGTCAAAGACTTCCGCCGCCGCGGCACGAGCTGAAATAAAATCCGGGTAATGCTTCAAGAACAACCCGGAGACATCAGCATGCAACTGACCAGCCAGAGCCTGACCGACGGCACCCCGATTGCCGGCGAATTCGCCTTCTGTGTGCCGGCTGCCGAAGGCCACGTGGCCCTCAGCACCAACCGCAACCCGCAGCTCGCCTGGAGCGGCGTGCCCGCCGGCACGCAGAGCTTCGCGGTGATCTGTCACGACCCCGACGTGCCCAGCCGCGGCGACGACGTGAACCAGGAAGGCCGCAGCGTGCCGGCCGACCTGCCGCGGGTCGATTTCTTCCACTGGGTGCTGGTGGACCTGCCCGCCGGCACCACCGCCATCGAGGCCGGCGCCCATTCGAGCAGCGTCACCCCCAATGGCAAGTCCGGCCCGGACGCCCCGGGCGGCGGCCGACACGGCATCAACGACTACACCGGCTGGTTTGCCGGCGACGAGCAGATGAAGGGCAACTACTTCGGCTACGACGGCCCCTGCCCGCCCTGGAACGACTCCATCCGCCACCGCTACGTGTTCACCGTCTTCGCACTGGACATCCCCCGCGTGCCGGTCGAGGGCATCTTCACCGGCCAGCAGGTGCGCGACGCCATCGCCGGCCACATCCTGGCCCAGGCCAGCCTCACCGTCAGCTACAGCCTCAACCCCGCCGTTCCGGCGTAACGGGCATTACTCTCCGCCGGCCCGCCCTTCCCGGCGCGGGTCGGCCGCGCCGATCCAGCCCTTTCCGCCACGCACCACCAGCGCGATGCCGCTGGTCATGTCGACCTCACGCAGCGCATGCCCGCGGGCCCGCAGGCCGTCGATCACGTCCTGCGCCATCCGGCCGCGTTCCACTTCCGTCGGGCCGTTGCGGCTGCCCAGGCGCGGCTGGCTCACGATCTGCGCCGGGCTGAGGCCACCTTCCAGCAAGCCCAGCAGCGCCTGAGCCACGTAGTTGGGAATCTGGCTGCCGCCCGGCGAGCCGAGCACCGCGTAGAGCCGGCCCTGCCGGTCGAACACCAGCGTCGGCGCCATCGAGCTGCGCGGGCGCTTGCCCGGCTCCAGCCGGTTGGCGCCTTCCGTCGAGAAATCGGTGAGCTGGTTGTTGAGCAGAAAGCCACCGGCCATCCGCCGGTTGCCAAAGGCGTCCTCGATGGATGAGGTGAGCGCCACCGCGTTGCCAGCGCCATCGACGATGGACAGATGCGTGGTGGATGGCCGCTCGCCCTCCTCACCCGGCGCTGCGCATTCGATACCCGCCGGCCGTCGGGCCGGGCCCGCCAGGTCACCGACCAGCACCGCACGCCGGGCCAGATAGCGCGCATCGAGCAGTGCCGCCACGGGCACCGGCCGAAAAGCCGGATCGCCCACGCAACCGGCCCGGTCGGCGTAAGCCAGTCTCCCGGCCTCGGCAAAGCGATGGGCGAAGGCAGTGGAATCGGGCGCAGGGGCAGCCGGCAAGGCCTGCCAGATGCCCAGCATCGCCAGCACGGTGGTCGCCCCAGAGCTGGGCGGCGGGAACCCACACACCCGGTAGTCACGGAAAGGCCGGCACAGCGCCGACCGCCGGATCGGCGCGTAGGCCAGCAGATCCCGCTGACCGAGCAAGCCCCGCGCATCCGCTGCGTCCGCCGACAGGCCACCCCGCACGGCATCGCTGATCGCCTCGGCCAGCGGGCCGCATCGCAGCGCCTCAGTGCCTTCCGCGGCAATCCGACGCAGGCTGTCGGCGAGGGCCGGATTGCGCAGGCGATGCCCGACCGGCAACGGCCGTCCGTCAGCATCAAAGAAGTGGGCCTGGAGCGCCGGATCAACGAAGCGGCCCTCGTGCGCCAGCAGGCGATGCAGCCGCGGCGACACCGCAAAGCCGTCTTCCGCCAGCCGGATCGCCGGCTCGAAAAGCACAGCCCACGGCAGTCGGCCAGACGCGGCATGCGCAGCGGCAAGCATCGCCACCAGCCCCGGCGTGCCCACCGCCCGCGGGTCACGCACGGCATCGCGAAAGCCAAGGGGCGCGCCCGAGGCATCGGTAAAAGGAAACGTGGATGCGGCCAGCGGCGCGGTCTCGCGCCCGTCCCAGGCATCGATCTGCTGTTTGCGCACATCGAAGTGCATCAGCAACCCACCCCCGCCGATTCCCGACGACTGGGGCTCGACGACGCCCAGAACCATCTGCGCGGCAATCGCCGCATCCAGCGCCGAGCCGCCCTGGCGCAGCATGGCGACCGCGGCTTCGGTGGCGTGGGGATTGGCGGTGACCGCCATGAATCGCGCGCCCGTGGCAGGTGGCGAAATCTCGAAGCCGGCGGCGATCTCCGGCGGCGGCGGTTCGGCCCGGGCGCCCGAAGCCGCCAGGCCGAACAACAGCAGCAGGCCGCTAAGGCGCATAGCCCGGCAGGCGGGCCGCGAGCAGCGGCAACTGCAGGCGCAGGTAATCCGGCAGGCCACCGGCAAAACGCGGCCAGTCCTCGCCTTCAATCAGCGGACGGCACCAGCGCCGGAAGGCGTCGGTGACGCCGAAGCCGTCCGCCGCGATGAACTCGGCGGGCAGCCGACGTTCCAGGTTGCCCACCGCCTCGAAGGGCGACAGGTTGGTGCGCCAGCGGTAGGGCGAATCGGCGAGGCGTTCGATCCCCACCACGCCCTGCTGCCCCGCCAGCGCCCGCCGCACCGCCGCCTTGCCCACCGCCGCGGCCTGGGCCGTGTCGGTCTTCGAGGCCAGATGCCGGGCCGAACGCTGCAGGTAATCCGCCAGCGCGTAATGCACCTTGTAGCCCAGGCAGGCGTGGATGCGCTCGGCCACCACTTCGCCGGCGCCGCCCAGCTGGATGTAGCCCTTCTGATTCCGATCCTGCATCGCCAGGATCTTGCCGTCGGGCCCGCAGATGCCCTCGGCCACCACCACCGCGCAGGCCCCGACCCGCTCGACCACGGCCTTCACCCTTGCCAGGAAAGCCTGTTCGTCGAAAGCCACCTCGGGCAGCAGGATGAGGTGCGGCGCGGCGTCGGCGTCGTCGGCCGCCAGGGCGCAGGCCGCGGCGAGCCAGCCGGCGTTGCGCCCCATCACCTCCAGCACGAAGGCGCGGCCATCGTTGGTGGTCATCGCGGCGAGATCCAGCCCCACTTCGCGGACGGAGGTGGCCAGATACTTGGCGGCGGAGCCGAAACCCGGGCAGCAGTCGGTGCCGACGATGTCGTTGTCCACCGTCTTGGGCACACCGACCACGGTAAGTGGATAGCCCCGGGCGTCGGCGGCGGTCTGGATCTGGCGGCAGGTTTCCATCGACCCGTTGCCGCCGTTGTACAAAAAGTAGCGCACGTCGTGGGCCGCCAGCACCGCAAACAGCCGGTCGTACTGGGCCGCGTTGCGCTCGAGCGGATCGAGGTCGAAGCGGCACGAGCCGAACGCGCCGCCCGGCGTGGCACGCAGGCGGCCCAGATCGGCGTCGCTGATCCCGGCGGTATCCACCAGCGTCTCGCGCAGCACGCCGAGGATGCCGTTACGCGCGGCCAGCACGCGGCCGATGCGGTCCGGGTGGGATCGGGCCTCGTCGATCACGCCCGCCGCCGACGCGTTGATGACGGCGGTGACGCCGCCCGACTGGGCATAGAGGAGATTTCCGTGAAGCGGGTTTGCTGTCATCGCATCCACCGTGCAGCCAAGCAGCGCTCGCTGCCCAGAAATGAAAAGGGCCGGCTGTGAAGGCCGGCCCTGGTGCCACGCGAGGGGCGCTTACTTCAGCGCGTCGAAGGCGCGGTCGCGGATTTCCTCGACCTTGCCCAGACCAGCGATCTTGCGATACTGCGGCGCGTTCGGCTCACCATTGGCAGCCCAGTCCGAATAGTAGGCCACCAGCGGCTTGGTCTGGGAGTGATAGACATCCAGACGCTTCTTGACGGTCTCTTCCTTGTCGTCGTCACGCTGGATCAGCGGCTCACCGGTCTCGTCGTCCTTGCCTTCAACCTTGGGCGGGTTGAACTTGACGTGATAGGTGCGGCCGGAAGCCACGTGAACACGGCGACCGGACATGCGGCCGATGATTTCCTCGTCGGGCACGTCGATCTCGAGCACGAAATCGATGGGCACGCCGGCGGCCTTCATGGCCTCGGCCTGCGGAATGGTGCGCGGGAAGCCGTCAAACATGTAGCCGGACTGGCAGTCGGCTTCCTTCAGGCGATCCTTGACCAGCCCGATGATGATGTCGTCGGACACGAGGCCGCCGGCATCCATGACCTTCTTGGCCTCGATACCCAGCGGGGTGCCGGCCTTGACGGCCGCACGCAGCATGTCGCCGGTGGAAATCTGCGGAATACCGAATTTTTCCTTGATGTAATTGGCTTGAGTGCCCTTGCCGGCTCCCGGCGGTCCCAACAGAATCAGACGCATGCTTACCCTCCTCTGGTTATTGTCGCAGCGATGTGGAACAACGAACTTAACTTGAAACTTACGTAAGGTCAAACACGCGGCGGACCCGCTCGAGATCGTCGGCGGTATCGACGCCCGCGGGTGGCGCGTGATCGAGCACCATGACCTGGATCGGGAAGCCGTGGGCCATCGCCCGCAGCTGTTCGAGGGCTTCCCACTGCTCCAGCGGCGAAGGCGCGAGCGTGGAATAGCGCTTGAGAAAGCCCGCCCGGTAGGCGTACAGACCGATGTGCCGGAAAGCCGGCAACCCGGCGGGCAGCGTGCTGCGGTCGGCGGCGAAGGCGTCCCGCGCCCAGGGGATCGGGGCCCGGGAGAAATACAGCGCGCGGCCGTCGGCCCCCATCACCACCTTGACGACGTTCGGGTTGAAGAACTCGTCGACGGATTCGAGGGGATGGCAGGCGGTGGCGATGGCGGCGGCCGGATCAGCGGCCAGCGCGGCGGCGGCATCGGCGATGAGCTGGGGCGGAATCAGCGGCTCGTCGCCCTGCACATTGACGACCAGCGTGTCGTCGGCCCAGCCCAGTTGCGTCGCAACTTCGGCGAGGCGGTCGGTGCCGGAGGGATGATCGGCAGCGGTGAGGATCACCTTGCCACCGGCCGCTTCGACCACTTCGGCGATTCCGGAGTGATCGGTAGCCACCCACACTTCGTCGGCGCCGGCCTGCACGGCCCGGTCGAGCACGCGCAGGACCATCGGCTTGCCGGCGATGTCCAGCAGCGGCTTGCCCGGCAGCCGGCTCGACGAATGGCGGGCCGGGATGACGATCTTGAACGGGACGCTCATCGGGCCTGGGCGAGTTCTTCTTCGGTCAGGGCGCGGGCTTCTTCTTCGAGCATCACCGGGATGCCGTCGCGGATCGGGTAGGCCAGCCGGGCGCTGACGCTCCACAGCTCCTGCTTGTCCTTGTGGAAGTCGAGCGGGCCCTTGGTGATGGGGCAAACCAGGATTTCAAGCAGTCGGGGATCCATCGATCTTCTCCACAATCAGTTCTGCCGCGCCCGGCGCAAGCTGCGCCCGGACCGGCCACACCCAGCTGTCGGCCGGGGCGAAAGGCGCGCATTTTACCGCATCCTTCTCGGTCATCAGAAGTACATCGCCATCGGGCACCGCCACATCGGTGGCGGTAAAGGCGTGATGATCGGCAAACGGCCGTCTTTCGATGGTGAGGCCCATGGCTTCGAGCTGGGCAAAGAAGCGTTCGGGCCGCCCGATGCCGGCCATCGCGTGGACGCGCCGCCCCTTCAGATCGGCCGGCACGCAGTGCTCGGCCCGGTTGCCGACGCGCTCGAAAGCGCCACCGGCCAGATGAAAATCGAACACCGGCACCGGCTTCACTGCAGCAGCCAGATCGGCCGAGAGCCCGCCGTGGGCGAGGATCACCGTCGCCTCGGCCAGCCGCCCGACGCCTTCGCGCAGCGGGCCGGCAGGCAGGCGCAGGCGGTTGCCGAGGGTGGCTTCGTCAACCACCACGATCTCCACGTCCCGGGCCAGCCGGTAATGCTGCAGGCCGTCGTCGGCGATCAGCACATCCACATCGGGATGCGCCGCCAGCAAGGCCCGCCCCGCCGCCGGACGATCACGCCCGACGAAAATAGGGCAACCGGACGCCGCAGCCATCAGCACCGGCTCGTCGCCAAAGCGGGTTGGATCGCCGCCTACGGGCACTTCGGCCACGCCTTCGACCGTTCCGCCGTACCCCCGGCTGACGATGCCCGGCCGCTTGCCGCGGGCGCGCAGCTCGGCAGCCAGCCACAGGGCGATGGGTGTCTTGCCGCTCCCGCCGACCGCGATGTTGCCCACCACCACCACGGGCACCGGCAGCCGCTCGGCCTTCTTCAGCCCGAGCGCAAAAAGCCGGCGACGCGCGCCAGCGAGGAATCCGAACAAGAGGGAGAGGGGAAGCAGGCTCCATGCCGCTGCCCCACGGTGCTGCCAGAAGCCGGGGGCGCTGCGTGGCATGGAGAAGACTGAATGGCTCGGAAGGGACTAGCGCTGGGCCGCCTGGGTGGCGAAAGAGATGTGCACCAGGCCGGCCTGCTGGGCCGCCTGCATCACGTCGATCACGCGCTGGTGGGCAGCCTTGGCGTCGGCGTTGATGATGACCACCGGGTCCTTGGCGCCGGCCGGCACCACGGCCTGCATCGCCGCGGCAATAGCCGGAATGCCGGTACCGCTGACCGCACGCTTGTTGATGACGACCTCGCCGGTGGCGGTGACAGCCACGTTCACCTCGACGGCCTTCTCGTTGCTGGCCTGGGCATCTGCCGTGGGCAGGTTGATCTCCAGCCCGGCGAAACGGGAATAGGTGGTGGTGAGCATCAGGAAGATGATGATCACCAGCAGCACGTCGATCATCGGGATCAGGTTGATCTCCGGCTCCTCGCGGGAGCGGCCACGGCCGAAATTCATGGGTTCTGCCTCAGCGACGTTCGCCGTGGACCACTTCGACGAGACGGATCGCCTGCTGCTCCATCTCGATCACGAAGCCATCGACGGTGGCGCGGAAGTGGCGCCAGAAGATCATGCTCGGCATCGCGATGACCAGACCGAAGCCGGTGTTGTATAGCGCGATGGAGATGCCGTGGGCCAGCTGCTGGGGGTTGGAACCGCCCGGCGTCTGGGAACCGAAGATCTCGATCATGCCGACCACGGTGCCGAACAGGCCCATCAGCGGGCTGATCGAGGCGATGGTACCGAGGGTGGTGAGGAAGCGCTCCAGATCGTGGGTCACGGCGCGGCCGGCCTCTTCGATGGATTCCTTCATCACCTCGCGGGAGCTGCGCATGTTGCGCAGGCCGGCCGCGAACACCCGGCCCATCGGCGAACTGAGGGCCACGCGGTTGATCATCTCGGGGGTTGCGCCGGTCTGACGCAATTCACTCACGACCTTTTCGAGCAGGCCATCGGGAAGAATCTTGCTGCGGCGCAGCGTCAAGAGCCGCTCGATGATCAGCGCCACGGCAACGATGGAAGCAAACAACAAGGGCCAGATTGGCCAGCCGGCAGCCTGAAGAATGGCGAACACGCGAGGACTCCTGCGAATCGTACGAAGCCCGAGAATGTAACCTGCCCTCGGGAGGAGAGCAACACGAAAGGCGCTCAGGACAATCCACAAAATCTGTGGATAACTTTGTGGATTGTTGCCCGGCGAACACCCTAAACCCGCAGCGGGTAAGGCTTTTTCCTACTCGGGTCAAAAATTAAGCGACAAGCACTTTCGTTTAAAATCAACAACTTACAACTTTTAACCCAAGTCAAGCCCGGCGGCCGGTTTTTTTTGACGTGGATCAGAGGTACATGTGGATTCCGGTAGAATCCGCGCCCATGAACCCCCTCCGAAATTCTGCAGAAGTCAAGCCCGGCGAAGTCGTTTCCGTCTCATGGCTCAACCGCGCCGCGCGCGAGGCGCTGGAGGGCAGCATCCCCCTTTTATGGGTCGGCGGCGAGATCTCCACCCTCACCCGCGCCGCGTCCGGCCATCTCTACTTCACCCTCAAGGATGCCGACGCCCAGGTGCGCTGCACCATGTGGCGCAACCGCGCGCAGATGCTTCCTTTCAAGCTCGAGCACGGGATGCGGGTGGAAGTGCGTGCCCTGGTCACCCTCTTCGAAGCCCGGGGCGACTACCAGCTCAATGTCGAGTCGGTGCGCCACGCCGGCGTGGGCAACCTGTATGAAGCCTTCCTCCGCCTCAAGGCGCGGCTGGAGGCCGAAGGGCTGTTCGAACCGGCGATCAAGCGCGCCCTGCCCCGCTTTCCCCGGGGTGTCGCGGTGGTCACCTCGCCCCAGGCTGCCGCCTGGCAGGACGTGATCGCGGCCTTTGCCCGACGCGCGCCGCACCTGCCGCTGTGCCTGTATCCCACCCTCGTCCAGGGCGACGGCGCGGCCTCCCGCATCGCCGCGGCGATCCGCCAGGCCGGCGCCCGGGCTGCAGCCGACGGCAACGACGTGCTGCTGCTGGTGCGCGGCGGCGGCAGCCTGGAAGACCTCGCCGCCTTCAACGACGAAGCCGTGGCCCGGGCGATCCGCGCCTGCCCGCTACCGGTGGTGGTCGGCGTCGGCCACGAGACCGACGTGAGCATCGCCGACTTCGCCGCCGACCTGCGCGCCGCCACGCCCACCACCGCGGC
>NZ_BSPX01000097.1:0-12724 GCF_030161255.1 Zoogloea oryzae | reverse complement strand
GTCGCCGCGGATCTCATCGGGCCCGGCCGGCTCGCGCCGGGTGAGCACCCGCACGCGCAGGCCGTCGGCGCGCAGCGCCGCCACGAGGCGCCCGCCGATGAAGCCGTGACCGCCGGTAACAAGGATGGCCATGGCGCTCAGAACACCTCGCGCCGCCGCAGGTAGCTGGCGAACCGGGGCACGCCGTCCTGGGTCAGATCGCGATAAACGAAGGTGACGAGGCTGCCCACCGGCGGCGGATTGCGCCGCTCGGCGTCGGTGAAGCCGGTGCCCAGCTGGAAGCGCACGCCCTTGTCGGTTTCCACCAGCAGCGCGCCCGTCAGGCCGTCGAGCCGCCCGCGGCCCGGCAGGTGGGCGATCACCGTGGCTTCGGCGTCGAGGAGCGGCTTGAGCTTGAGGAGCACGTCGCTGCGGCCGGTGAGATAAGGCGCGTCGGCCAGGTGGAGCATCAGCCCCTCGCCGCCACCGGCGACGACTTCATCCAGTTTTGCCTGCAGCGCCGGCCGATCGGCGACGCGGAACTGCTCGACCACGGCCAGCCACGGCACGCCGGCCCGGGCCACGATGGCCTGCAGGCGGGCGATGCGCTCGGTGAAGGAACCCTCGCCGCCGGGTTGCTCGAAGACCATGAAGCGGACCTTGCGCCAGTCGTCGTCGCGGGGTTCGCGGCGACGGACGATGCCGGACAGATCCTCGAAACGCCCGCGACCGAGCCACAGTTCACCATCCAGCGGCTCGGGCGGCAGGCCGGCAACGAACCACGCCGGCGCATTCACCACGCGACCGCTGCGGAAGCGCAGGACGCGGCCATCCCAGACGGCGCGCACGCCATCGAGTTTTTCGCTGACCCAGTAGCGGGTGACATCCACGTCGCCTCGCAGCACCTCGGCGAGGAGCAGCGGCGGCGCCACGACACCGACCGCGGCCAGCAGCCGGGCCGGGCCGCCGAACGCGGCCGCAAGGGCAGCGCAAATCCCGCCGCGCAGCCACGCGCGACGGGTTTCAAGAGGAGTCTTCAGAACCATTTCCAGCCGTGCAATCGGAAGAACAGCGCGGCACCGTGCATGAAGAGGCGGATGTGATGCAAGCCCTTCTTTGCCGCGTGGCCGCCATGATGCACGACTTTGACCGTCGGCACATATGCGATCCGCGTTTCGCGGGCGGCGCGCAGGCTGAGGTCGTAGTCTTCGAAGTAAAGGAAGAAGCGCGAATCGAAACCGCCGAGCCGGCGCAGCACGTCGGTGCGGAAGCACATGAAGGCGCCGCTCACCAGCGGCGGATCCCACACCACGAAGTCGCCGATCACGTCCTGCATCTCGTAGCGGGCCATGCGCGCGGCAAAGCGGCGGCGCAGCCAGCCCGGCGCAAAGCCGCGCAGGAACAGGTCGAACACCGTCGGCACCCGCTTGCACAGGTATTGCACGCGGCCGTCGTCCCAGCGCACTGCCGGGGCGATCAGGCCGCACTCGGGATGTGCGCGGAAGAAGGCCCGGGCCTCGACGAGGGCGTCGGGGGCGAGTTCGAGATCGGGGTTGAGGATCAGGTGAACATCGCCGGCGCCGTCGAGGCTGAGGTTGTGCCCGCAGCCGAAGCCCACGTTGCCGTGGCCGGAGAAGACATGCACCTGCCAGTCGTCGGGCAGTTGCAGCCCGGCGAGCACGGCGTCGCTGCCGCCGTTGTCGATGAGGAAGAGATCGGGGACGACATCGGCCGCCCGGCTCGCCGTGACCAGCGAATCCAGGGTTGCCTTGAGCTGCGCGGCGTCGGGCCGGTACAGCACGAGGCTGACGGTCAGGCGCTCCATCAGCGCCCGACTTCAGGATTGGCGGGCGGCAGGACGCCGCCCAGCGCGACAGACATCAAACCTTGTAGTAGCTCCGGTACCACTCGACGAAGCGGCCGATGCCCACCGGCACCGGGGTCGCCGGCACGAAGCCCGTCCAGGCGTTGAGGGCGTCGGTGTTGGCGTAGGTGGCCGGCACGTCGCCGTCCTGCAGCGGCATGAAGTTCTTCTCGGCCTTCTTGCCCACGGCGTTCTCGATGGCTTCGATGAAGCTCATGAGCTCGACCGGGTTGTTGTTGCCGATGTTGAACACGCGGAAGGGCGCGTTGCTGGTGCTGGGGTTGGGGGCGTCGGCGTTGTAGGTGGCGTCCGGCTCGGCGGTGTGGTCGAGGGTCTTGATGACGCCCTGGACAATGTCGTCCACGTAGGTGAAGTCGCGCTTCATCTTGCCGTGGTTGAACACGTCGATGGGGCGCCCTTCGAGGATCGCCTTGGTGAACAGGAACAGCGCCATGTCCGGACGACCCCACGGGCCATACACGGTGAAGAAGCGCAGGCCGGTGGTGGGCAGGCCGAACAGGTGGCTGTAGGTGTGCGCCATCAGCTCGTTGGCCTTCTTGGTGGCCGCGTACATGCTCACCGGGTGGTCGACACTGTCGCACTCGGCGAACGGCATCTTGGTGTTGCCGCCATACACGCTGGAGCTGGAGGCATAGACAAGGTGCTGCACCTTGTTGTGGCGGCAGCCCTCGAGGATGTTCATGAAGCCCGAGATGTTGCTCTCGATGTAGGCGTGGGGATTGACCAGCGAGTAACGCACGCCGGCCTGGGCGGCCAGGTGGATGACCTTGTCGAACTTCTCTTCGGCGAAGAGCTTTTCCATGCCTTCGCGGTCGGCCACGTCGAGCTTCACGAAGCGGAAGTTTTCGTGGGGCGTGAGGCGGGCGAGGCGATCCAGCTTGAGCTGGACGTCGTAGTAATCGTTGAGGTTGTCGAGGCCGACGACGGTGTCGCCGCGAGCCAGCAGGAGCAGGCTGGTATGCGAGCCGATGAAGCCGGCAGCGCCGGTAACGAGAATTTTCATGTTCGTGAGGGACGATGCAGGTTGTAGGGCGGGCACGCGATCAAAGGCGGAACCGTCAGTCGGGCATTTTCGCACGGGGACATGACAGCGTAAATCCAGGACACAACTTGTGCCGTGGCATCTGCAACGCCCGGTATACTTTGACGTTCCCGAATCAATCGCCATCCCCTTGATCCATCGCAGCCTTTACACCGCCGTCTGGTATGTCGCCGCGCCCTTTGTCGCGCTGCGGCTGCTGTGGCGCGCCCGCAAGCAGCCGGAATACCTGCAGCACGTGGGCGAGCGCCTGGGCCGCTACACCGGCCTGCCGCCGGGCCCGGTGATCTGGCTGCACGCGGTGTCGGTGGGCGAGACGCGGGCCTGCGCGCCGCTGCTCCACGCGCTGCTCGATGCGCACCCAGATCACTCGGTGCTGCTCACCCACATGACGCCCACCGGCCGCGCCACCGCCGCCGAGCTCTTCGGCAGCCTCGCCCCGCGGGTCCAGAGCGTCTATCTGCCCTATGACTTCCCGTGGGCGGTGGCGGCCTTCCTGCGGCATTTCCATCCGCGCCTCGGCATCCTGATGGAAACCGAGCTGTGGCCCAATCTGGTGGAAGCCTGCCGCCAGACGGGCACCCCGCTGGCGATGGTCAATGCGCGGCTGTCGGCCCGCTCGGCCAAGGGCTACGCGCGGGCCGGGGCCCTGGCGCGCAAGGCTTTCGCGCACCTGTCGGCCATCGGCGCACAGACCGAAGCCGACGGCCAGCGCATGAGCAACCTGGGCGCCCGCTACGTGATGGTCACCGGCAACATCAAGTTCGACATCGCCCCGCCGGCGCCGATGCTGGCCCTGGGCGCCGTCTTCCGTAACCGCTTCGGCCCCCAGCGCCAGGTGCTGCTGGCCGCCAGTACCCGCGAGGGCGAGGAAGGCCCGCTGCTCGAAGCCTTCGCCCGGCTGTGCCCGCCCGAGGTGCTGCTGGTGCTGGTGCCGCGCCACCCGCAGCGTTTCGACGAGGTCGCCAAGCTCGTCAAGCGCGCCAGCCTGAAGATGCAGAAGCGCTCGAAGGACGTGCCGGTGATGGCCGACACCCGCGTGTGGCTGGGCGATTCGATGGGCGAGATGTACGCCTACTGCGCAGCCGCCGACGTGGCGATCATCGGCGGATCGTGGGAGAAGCTCGGCGGGCAGAACCCCATCGAGGCGAGCACCGTGGGCTGCCCGGTGATCGTCGGGCCCCACACCTTCAACTTCAAGGTGGTGTGCGAGCAGGCCATCGAGGTGGGCGCCGCGGTGCGCGCCGACGACATCGAAGACGCCGTCGAGGAAGCCATCGAGATCCTCGCCAACCCGCCCCGCCGCGCCGCCATGGGCCAGGCCGGGCGCGAGTTCGCGCAATCCCACCGAGGCGCCACCGAGCGCACCATGGACATGCTCACGCCGCTGCTGCGGGGCTCGCGCCCCCAGCGGCGCTGATCAGCCGCGCAGCAGGTAATCCGCCACCCAGCCGGCGAAGATCGCCGCGCCCACCCAGTTGTTGTGCAGGAAGGCCTTGAAGCACTTCGGCCGGTCACGGTCACGGATCAGGGTGTAGTGGTAGCCCATGATGCCGGCAGCCACCACCAGCCCGGCAAAGAAGGCCGCCCCCGCGCCGGTGACAGCCCCGACCCAGCCGAGGATCGCCAGCGTGGCCACGTAGCACAGCATCACCGCCGCCACGTCGAAGCGGCCGAAGGTGATCGCCGAGGTCTTGATGCCGATCTTCAGGTCGTCCGGGCGGTCGACCATCGCGTACTCGGTGTCGTAGGCCACCGCCCAGAACACGTTGGCCACCAGCATCGCCCACGCCACCAGCGGGATCTCGCCCTGCAGCGCCGCGAAGGCCATCGGGATGCCGAAGCCGAAGGCGATGCCCAGGTAAGCCTGGGGAATCGCCAGGAAACGCTTGGTAAAGGGATAGCTGCCCGCCAGGAACACCGCCGGCACGCTCATCAGGATGGTCAGCAGGTTGAGCGGCAGCACCAGCAGGAAGGACACCACCGCCAGCCCGGCCGCCAGCCACAGGGCCTCCTTCGGCGTCACGCGTTTGGCGGCCAGCGGGCGGTTGCGGGTGCGCTCTACATGGCCGTCGAAATCCTTGTCGGCGTAGTCGTTGATCACGCAGCCGGCCGAGCGCATCAGCACCGTGCCGATCACGAAGATCGCCACCACCAGCGGCGCCGGCCTGCCCTCGCCCGCCACCCACAAGGCCCACAGGGTGGGCCACAGCAGCAGCAGGATGCCGATGGGCTTGTCGAGGCGCATCAGCTTTTCGTATTCGGCGAGGCGCTCGCGCAGGGTGAGGGTTGGCATGGTCGGATTCATGGGGCCAGGCTCCGGATGGCGGGCAGGAAGATTTCGGTGATGAGCAGCGGCGCGCCGTTGCGCCGGAAGGCCGAGCGGCGCGCCCACAGGGCCGGCAGATCGGCGTTGCCGGTAGCCCGGGCGGCGTGGTGCCAGCGGGAATCGCGGGCATCCAGGCGGGCCGCCTCCAGCCGCGAGCGGGCCACCCGCGGGTCGTCGAACAGCACCGCCGCCAGCGGCCGCCCGCCCAGCCCGCGCAACAGGTGCCAGTCGGCGGGGATGATCGTGTCGGCCACCAGCGAGCGGGCGAACACCACCGGCTCTCCGTCGGCGATCAGCAGCACCTCGCGCTGCCACAGCCGGCCGTGGCGAAGCACGCCCAGGGCCGCCATTTCATCCGGCAGCACCACGCCCTTGCCCTGGCTCACCACACGCAGCGAGAAGCGTCCGCAGCGGCTGCGGATGCGGGCGGTGAGGGAGCTGTCGTCGGTGAGCCAACCGCGCATCCCCCGCGGCGCCTGCCAGGCGGCCATGCGGAAGGGATCGCGGCCCGGAAAGTGGGCGAGAGTCATCGGTGTGCGGAAAAACGAAAAACGCCCGCAAGCGGGCCGCGCAATTGTACGGCTTATGGCGGACCAGGGGAGCACGGTGGACTGTAGGTCGGTTTAGTCCGACACCTCCACCCGCCCAACCCGTTGCCGTCGGACTGAAGTCCGACCTACAGGTGGGGGCGCCGCCGGGCGTGGCGCTTCGCCGCCGCGGAGCGATTCCGGGCCAAGGGCGGATCGGGCTGTTCATCCCGGCCTGCCGATCACCGATCTCACTGTAGGTCGGACTTTAGCCCGACAACCCCACCCGTCCAACCCGATGTTGTCGGACTGAAGTCCGACCTGCAGGTGATGGCCCCGCCGGGCATGGCGCTTCGCCGCCGCGGGGCGATTCCAGGCCATGGGCGGATCGGGCTGTTCATCCCGGCCTGCCGATCACCGATCTCACTGTAGGTCGGACTTTAGTCCGACACCTCCACCTGCCACCCGATGTTGTCGGACTGAAGTCCGACCTGCAGGGGCCGGCTCAGGCCTTCAGCAGCGAGGCCCGGCCGCCAAACCAGCGGGCGGTGACCGCATCGGCCACCCGCGGCGCGTCGCGCAGCAGGGTTTCGGCCAGATCGCGGGCGATGTCGACGAGCACCGCATCTTCCTCGAGATCAGCGTAGCGCAGCAGCGGCACGCCGCTTTGGCGGGCGCCGATGAACTCGCCGGGGCCGCGGATGCGCAGGTCTTCGCGGGCGATGACGAAGCCGTCGGTATGCTCGAAGATCGCCTTCAGGCGCTCGCGCCCGGCCTGGGACAGCGGCTGGGCAAACAGCAGGATGCAAACCGACTCATGCACGCCGCGCCCCACCCGGCCGCGCAGCTGGTGAAGCTGGGCGAGGCCGAAGCGCTCGGCGTGCTCGATCACCATCAGGCTGGCGTTGGGCACATCCACGCCCACCTCGATCACCGTGGTGGCCACCAGCACCTGCACCTCGTTGGCGCTGAAGGCGGCCATGGTGGCGGATTTCTCGTCGTTCTTGAGCCGGCCATGGACCAGCCCCACCGTCAGATCGGGCAGCGCGGCCGAGAGCATCTCGAAGGTTTCCTGGGCGGTTTTGAGTTGCAGGGCTTCGGATTCCTCGATCAGCGGGCACACCCAGTAAGCCTGCCGGCCAGCCACGCAGGCGTCGTGCACGCGGCGGATCACCTCGTCGCGGCGCTGGTCCGACACCAGCTTGGTGACGATGGGCGTGCGCCCCGGCGGCAGCTCGTCCAGCACCGAGACATCCAGATCGGCGTAGTAGCTCATCGCCAGCGTGCGCGGGATGGGCGTGGCGGACATCATCAGCATGTGGGGCGATTCGCCGGCCTGGCCCTTCTCGCGCAGGGCCAGGCGCTGGCGCACGCCGAAGCGGTGCTGCTCATCCACCACCGCCAGGGCCAGCAGCGGCAGGGCCACCGGGTCTTCGATCAGCGCGTGGGTGCCCACCGCCAGCAAAATCTCGCCGGCGGCAAGGCGCGCCATGGTGGCCTCGCGCTCCTTCTTCTTGCGGCTACCGGAGAGCCACGCCACCTCCAGCCCGATGGGCGCCAGCCAGTCGGCCAGCTTGCGGTAGTGCTGCTCGGCGAGGATCTCGGTGGGCGCCATCAGCACCGCCTGACGGCCGTTTTCGGCGGCCAGCAGCATCGCCAGCGCGGCCACGCAGGTCTTGCCGGAGCCCACGTCGCCCTGCAGCAGGCGCTGCATGGGGTGATCCGAGGCCAGATCGGCGGCGATCTCGGCAAAGGCGCGGCCCTGGGCGCCGGTGAGGGCGAAGGGCAACTGCTCCAGCAGGCTGCGGGTGAGCGTGTCGTGGCGCGGCAGGCTGGGGGCGTTCTTGGCGCGGCGGGCAGCGTAGGCGCGGCGGAGCGAAATCTGCTGGGCCAGCAGCTCGTCCAGCTTCACGCGCTGCCACGCGGGGTGGCCGCGGTCCTCGATGTCCAGGATCGCCATCGACGGCGGCGGCGCGTGGAGCGTGCGCAGCGCGTCCGGCAGCGTGGGCAGGTTGAGGCGGCGGCGCAGCGGCTCGGGCAGGTCTTCGACCACCGGGTTGTGGCGCAGCGCGCCGCCGATGAGCTTGCGCAGCGCCGACTGCACGAGGCCGGCGGTGGTCGGGTAGATCGGGGTGAGGCTGTCGGGCAGCGGCTCGCCGGCGGCCACGGGCTTGACCCGCGGGTGGATCATCTCGGCGCCAAAGAAGCCGCCGCGCAGCTCGCCAAAGATGCGCAGCCGGCTGCCGGCCGCCAGCTGCTTCTGCTGGCTGGGGTAGAAGTGGACGAAACGCAGCGTGACCTCGCCGCTGGCGTCCGACGCCCGGGCCAGCAGCTGGCGCCGGGGCGGCGGGCTCACCTCGCAGGAGATCACCTCCACCTCGCACTGGGCCGGCACGCCGGGGCGCAGGTCGGCCAGCATGGTGAGGCGGGTCTCGTCCTCGTAGCGCAGCGGCAGGTGGAGGATCAGATCGGCCGGGGCAAAGATGTCGAGCTTGGCCAGGCGCTCGGCCAGCTGCGGCCCCACGCCCGGCCAGCCGCGCACCGCCGCCTTTTTGGGCGGCGCGGCGTTGGCCGCGGTGGCCGTGGCAGGCGCGGCGGTATCGGGCAAGATCAGCCGAGCACGAGGATGGCGTCGGCCTCGACCAGCGCGCCGCGGGGCAGCTCCTTCACGCCCACCGCCGCGCGGGCCGGGAAGGGCTCGGCAAAGTAGCGGGCCATCACTTCATTCACCTTGGCAAAGTTGGCCAGATCGGTGAGGTAGATGTTGAGCTTGACCGCATCGCCCAGCGAGCCGCCAGCCGCCTCGGCCACCGCCTTGAGGTTTTCGAACACGCGCACGGTCTGGGCCTCGAAGCCCTCGACCATCTGCATGGAAGCCGGATCCAGGCCAATCTGGCCCGACATATAAACGGTGTCACCGGCCTTCACGGCCTGGGAGTAGGTGCCGATGGCGGCAGGGGCGTTGGGCGTGGCGATGATCGTCTTGGACATGGAAGAAGGCTCCGTGGGTTGAACGGGCGGAGTTTACCGGGAATGGGGGCTTCACCAGCAAGGGGTAGGTTGGGTTACGCGGTGCTCACCTGACCTGCCCGACCCTGTGGAGATCGCTGCCCTGTAGGTCGGACTGAAGTCCGACATCGTGAGATTCGGATTGCACGAGATGTCGGACTGAAGTCCGACCTACAGGGCCGTGGGGAGCAGGGCTTCCCCGGGTAGTGATCCGCGCCAAACCGCGCTACCCTCTCGCCCAATCCCCAATCCCCAATCCCCACTTCCCGTTCCCGCCCCCGCTATGCCCTTGCCCGACGCCTTTTCCCAAGCCCTTGCCGAGCGCTTCGGCAAGCGTTTTTCCACTGCCGAGGCCGTGCGTGCCCACCACGGGCACGATGAATCGCACTTTCCGGATGCGCTGCCCGATGGGGTGGTGTGGCCGCATTCCACGGCCGAGGTGGTGGAGGTGGTCAAGCTGTGCCACGCGCACCGGGTGCCGGTGATCCCCTTTGGCGTGGGCAGCTCCCTGGAGGGGCACATCCTGGCCACCAACGGCGGGATCAGCATCGACCTGTCGGAGATGAACCAGATCGTCACGATCCACGACGAGGACATGGACGCGGTGGTGCAGCCGGGCGTGACCCGCAAGACGCTCAACGCGGCGCTGCACGGCACCGGGCTGTTCTTCCCCATCGACCCGGGCGCGGATGCTTCGCTCGGCGGCATGGCCTCGACCCGCGCCAGCGGCACCAACGCCGTGCGCTACGGCACCATGCGCGAGAACGTGCTGGGGCTGGAGGTGGTGCTGGCCGATGGCCGGGTGATCCGCACCGGCGGGCGGGCCCGCAAGTCGTCGGCGGGGTATGACCTGACCCGGCTGTTCGTGGGTTCGGAGGGCACCCTGGGCATCATCACCGAGCTCACCGTGCGCCTGCATCCGCTGCCGGAGGCGATCTCCAGCGCCACGTGCTCCTTCCCGGATGTGGCGAGCGCGGTGCAGACGGTGATCCAGACCATCCAGCTGGGCGTGCCGGTGGCGCGCATCGAACTCCTCGACACCCTCACGGTGCAGGCGGTCAATCGCTACAGCAAGACCACCCTGCGCGAATCGCCGATGCTGTTCTTCGAGTTCCACGGCTCGCCCACCGGCGTGGAGGAGCAGGCGCAAACAGTGCAGGAGCTCGCCCGCGACAACGGCGGCCAGGATTTTGAATGGGCCACCCGCCCCGAAGACCGCTCCCGCCTGTGGCAGGCCCGCCACGACGTGCTGTTCGCCTGCCTCAACCTGCAGCCGGGCAGCCGCGGCATCTCGACCGACGTATGCGTGCCCATCTCGCGCCTCGCCGAGGCCATCGCCGGCACCCAGGAGGAGATCGCCGCCACCGGGCTGATCGCCCCCATCGTCGGCCACGTGGGCGACGGCAATTTCCATGTGGTGATCCTCACCGAGCCGGACAACCCGGATCAGGTGCACGCCGCCGAGGCCCTCGGCCGGCGCATCGTGGAGCGGGCCTTGCTGCTGGACGGCACCTGCACCGGCGAGCACGGGATCGGGATCGGCAAGAAGGATTTCCTGCTCGCCGAGCACGGCGAAGGCGTGGCGGTGATGGCCAGCCTCAAGGCGGCGCTCGATCCGCTGGGCCTGATGAATCCGGGCAAGGTGATCGGCTGATCCATCTCCGGATGGCGGGCGGCTGCAGATTTATCCGGAATTAACAATCGGGTGATCAAGTCGGCCCGGGCAGGGTCGATACCCGAAGGATCGTCAAACGCACCCTCGCGATCCGCATGTCCACACCGTCTTCCATCCGCGCCGATGACATCGCCACCCTCTCCGGCATCGTGCTGGCCCTGGCCGGCATTGCCGCCAATTACGCCGATGGCCCGGCCTGGGTGCATTACGCCTTGGGCGGCGGGGTGATCGCGGCCCTCATCGCCGCCACTGTAATCAGCCACCGGGCCCGCGCCCGGGCCCGCGAGAACGCCCGCCAGCAGCGGGAGCGCATCGACTCCGGGGTGCAGGAATACGACACCCTGTGCGACCGGATCGCCGCCGAGAGCGAAACCCATTACGCCCGGCTGGGGGAATCCCTCACCCAGATGAACGAGGTGGTCGCCAGCGCAGCCCAGGCCATGGGCGGCAACGACCACCGGGAGCAGCTGCGCCAGCAGGTGGACGAGCTGGTGGCCCTCGCCGCCAACGAAGACCAGGCCCGGCAGCACAGCGGGCTGCAGCGCTTTGCCGAGGAAACCCGCGAGGCGCTGCGGGCGTTCGTGGTGACGGTGGGCGCGCTCCAGGCCAGCGGCGCCGACATCTCGGCCCGCTTCATGGCGATGCGCGAGAAGGTGAATGGGGTCACCCGCCTGATGACCGAGGTGAACCAGATCAACAGCCAGACCGAGCTGCTGGCCCTCAACGCGGCCATCGAGGCCGCCCGCGCCGGCGAGGCGGGCCGCGGCTTTGCGGTGGTGGCCGACGAGGTGCGCAAGCTCGCCCAGCGCACCGAGCTGTTCAGCGACCAGATCGAAGCCCTGCTGCGCGAGATCCACGTGGCCATCGACGACGTGGGCGTGGCGGTGGATGTGTCCGCCTCCACCGACCTCAGCAAGGCCCGCTCGTCGGAAGACAACGTGAACGCCATGTGGGCCGAGATGAGCGAGCTCAACGCCCGCACCACCGTCCAGGCGCAGCGCATCAACGAGGTGTCCGAATCGATCCACCGGCTGGTGATGCAGGGCATCCTGTCGATGCAGTTCGAGGACATCGTGAGCCAGGTGCTCGGCAAGCTGCAGCAGCACACCGCCTTCATGAGCCGCTACACCCAGGGCTTCTTCGACGCCCACCGGGACATGGACGAGAAGGACGGCCTCGCGCGCATCCAGCGCCGGGTGAGCACCCTCCACCAGCTCCTCGCCGAATCCTGCCGCTCGTCGGCCGAGATCCGCTTCGAGGCGGTCAGCCAGACCGCGGTGAGCGCCGGCGAGATCGACCTGTTCTGACCCCGCCCCTCAGGCCCGCAGCGAAAGCGGCAAGCGCGCCGATGTGCGCAAATACAACAGTTGCAGCGAGCGACAACCGCACCGGCCGGAATGCATTACCATTCCTCCGGCATCATCTCGCAGCACGAACAAACTTCCAACAACGCACCAAGAGGGAAACGACTATGAAGAAACTGCTGATTTCGCTGGCTGTGCTCCTCCCCGCCTCCGCCTTTGCCGCCGCCAACAACGTCGGCTCCTGCGGTCTGGGCTCCAAAGTGTTCGAAGGTCAGAAGGGCATCGCCCCGCAAGTGCTTGCCGTCACCACCAACGGCACCTTCGGCAACCAGACTTTCGGCATCACCTCCGGCACTCTGGGCTGCTCCCAGGATGGCGTCGTGACCTCCGCCTGGAAGACCGCCATGTTCATCGACGGCAACAAGGCCCAGCTGGCCCGCGACGCCGCCTCCGGCCAGGGCGAAACCCTGGACGCGCTGGCCGCGCTGCTGAAGATCGACGCCCAGGACAAGGCCGCCTTCGTCAGCCTCACCAAGGCCCGCCACGCCGACATCTTCGCCTCGGTCGACTCCGCCGACAGCATCGCCACCCAGCTCAAGGCCGCGCTGCAGTCCGACGCCCGCCTGGCCAAATACGCCGACGCGGTGTAACCCCTCTCCGGCGGGCTGGCGATGCCCACCCGCCGCGCTTCAAGCCCTGTGCCCGCACAGGGCTTTTTCATGTCTGCCCGCCCCCGATGAAGACCCTGCCCGCCCTCGGCGCCGCCCTCGCCCTTGCCGCGCTGCCCGCCTGGGCCGCGCCCATCGACGACCTGCTGGCCGCCGCCCGCGCAGCCCGCCTCGCCGACGACCCCGCCTGGGCCGACCTGCTGCAGTACGAGCCCGCCCCGGTCACCGGCCGCCTGCGCAGCCTGGCTGACGACGCCAGCTTCTTCAACGCCCCCGACGGCGCCTTCATCCACAACCTGTCGTCCCCCA
>NZ_BSPX01000096.1:2467-13112 GCF_030161255.1 Zoogloea oryzae | reverse complement strand
CTGCCGCCGCTGGTGCTGATCCACGGCGACCTGGACCCGGTGGTGTCCTTCGAGAGCGCCCGCGCCTCCGCCGGGCTGTGGCTCGACCTGCTGCCCGACGGCGTGATCCCACGCGAGCAGGAGGACGAAGTGAAGCGCCGCACCCGGCGCGCGGTGGTCCGCCACGACTGGAAGACCGGCCGCCAGCCCTACGTGCGCCTGCTGCGGGTGCGCGGCCTGGGCCACGCGTGGAGCGGCGGCGCGTCCGGGCAGGCGTTCTCCGACCCCACCGGGCCCGACGCCCTGCGCCTGGCATGGACGTTTTTCGCGGCTACGATGGAACAAGGGGCTGCGCCGCGGCTCTGACCTGCTTTCAGCCGGAGACCGCCATGCCCGCCGACCGCCTCCAAGACCGCGCCGCCGGTGCCCTGCTGGGCGCCTTCATCGGCGATGCCCTCGCCCTCGGGCCCCACTGGTATTACAACCTCGACGAACTGCGCGCCGACTTCGGCGAATGGATCACCGGCTATACCGACCCCAGGCCCGGCCGCTACCACGCCGGGCTCAAGGCCGGCGACCCGTCCCAGGCCGGCATCCTGCTGGAGCTCACCCTGCGCTCGCTGGTGGAGCGGGGCGGCTACGACGAAGCGGATTTCTGCCGGCGCCTGGATACCGAATTCTTTCCGCAGATCGACGGCACGCCCATGGCGGGCCCCGGCGGCTACACCAGCCAGTCGATCCGCGAAGCCTGGCGCAAGCGCGTCGTCGATGGCCAGCCGTGGGGCGCCTGCGGCGGCAACGCCGACACCACCGAAGCCGCCGAGCGCATCCTCGCCATCGCGGTGCGCTACGCCCGCCAGCCGGCCGAGCTGGCGTCGGCGGTCACCCGCAACACGGCGCTCACCCAGACCGACGGCACGGTGCTGGCGATGACCGTCGCCTTTGGCGCGGTGCTCGGGATGCTGGTGGAAGGCCACACCCTCGACGGCGAGCTGTCGGGCAAGCTGATGGCGCGGGTCAAATCCGGCGAGCTGCCCTTTCATGCGGTGACCAGCGGCAACCTGCAGGCCCCGACCGGCGCCGAGGCGCCCACCCTGGGGCGCTTCCCGTCGCCGGACGCGCTACTGGGCCCGTCCAACATCGCCCGCGCGGCGCTCGACCCCGGCGTGCGCATCGAGCCCGCGTGGAAAGCCTCGCTGGTGTATGGCATGCCCTGCGCGGTGTATCACCAGTTTCCGGCGGCGTATTACCTGGCGGCGCGCTTTGCGGGCGACTTCGAATCGACGGTGCTCCACGCCGTCAATGGCGGCGGGCAGAACCTCGCCCGGGCGATGCTCGCCGGTGCGCTGGCGGGCGCCCAGGCGGGGCTGTCGGGGATTCCCCGGCGCTTCGTGACCGGCCTCGCCCGCTCGGACGAGCTGGTGGGGCTCGCCGAGCGGCTGGCCCTGGCGGTCTAGCAGCGGCCCTTCTTGGCCTGGCCCGGCGGACAGTGGCCTTCGTTGCCACGGCCCGGGTGGGGTTCGCAGCGGCCGCGGAAGTTCTTGCGGCCCTCGTAGCGATGGCAGTTGTCGCGCCACCAGCCCTCGTCGCGCCAGCGGTCGCCGTCCCAGTAGCGCCCATCGGGGTTGCGGTCGCCGATGTAGAGCGATACGCCGGGGGCGCGGATCGACAGGTCGACGTCGATGGCCGAGGCTGGCGCAGCGGCCAGCGTGGCGACAAGCAGGAAGGGCAGACAGAGGATCGGACGCATGAGCAGCTCGCAGGATGAGGAAGACCCCCCGACTATACGGCCCGGCGGGCGGTTCTGCCCGGTGACGACAATCTGAATGGGCGGCTGCCCGCATCGGCATGACATCGTTACAATGTCCCGATAAAAGCAATCACCACCCGGCACCACGGGACACGGGGAGACAGACAGCATGGCCGTCATTTTTACCAAGACCGAGCGCGGGCACGCCGAGATCACCAGCCGGGCCGGGGGGCTCAGCCCACGGGTGCGTCGGGTGCTGATCTTTGTCGATGGCAAACGCACGGTTGCCGAGCTGCGCGACATGCTCCAGTACGACGACCTCCAGCACACCCTGGGCCTGCTCGAGGAAGAGGGCTACATCGAGATGGCCGGCGTGCCCGGGCCGGGCGGACGGGCCCACGAGACGCCGGCCGCCATGCCGTCGATGACGACCTTCCGGCTGCACCCGCCGGGCGACGATCCGGTGCGCCTCCAGAAGGCCCGCAACTTCATGCTCAACACCCTCAACGCCTTCGTCGGTGCGCTGGGCACGAGCTCCCTCCAGGACCGCATCGAGGCTGCCCGCAACCAGGCCGACCTGCGCGCCCTCTTCGACGAGTGGTACTACGCCATCGTCAGCTCCCGCGACGGCCGCCGCGAGGCCGAGCACCTGCGCGGCAAGCTGCTCGAGGTGATCTGAGCGCCGGCGTACTCGCGGCGTGCCGGCCGGTCTTGCGGTGCATCAATTACGCGCCGGCCGCTGCGCACTAAGCTGGGCCTGCCATGGATGATCCCAGCCTTGATTTCAACACCCCCGGCCGCGAGATCGCCGTCGCCGCGGAGGCGCTTTACCTCGCCAACCTGATGATCGTTCCGGGCATCGCCTTCGTGGCGCTGCTGGTGCTGTGGTTCCGCGAGCGTGAGCGGGCGCCCGATCTGGCCCGCAACCACCTGCGCCAGACGCTGGCGGCCAGCCTGTGGGCCGGCGCGCTGCTGGTGATCGCCAACGCCGCCATCATCCTGGCGGGCGGTTACGACTCACCCCACACCTGGATCATCGTGATCCTGTATTTCACCACCTGCCATTCCACCCTGATCTTCTGCGGCGCCATCGGTCTGGCCAAGGCGCTGGCGGGCAAGCCCTTCCGTTTTCCGCTCATCGGGCCGACGGCATGAACGCGCGGGTGATCCCCATCAAGCCGGTCGGCACCGCCGCCGCGCCACCCGACGGCGGTCGCCAGCGGCTACGGCGCTGGGCCCAGGCCGGGTTCTTCGTGCTGTTCGTCCTGGCGCCGGTGTTCAACCTGCTGCGCTACGACCTGGTGGCCGGCCACGCCTGGCTGCTGGGCTTTGAATGGCACGCAGGGCTGGAGGATTTCTCGGCCGGGCGCATCGACGCCCTGGGCGCCGTGGGGCGGGTGATCGGCCGGGTGCTGCTGCCCATCCTCGTCGCCGGTGGGGTGCTGATCTGGGTGTCGTGGAAGTGGGGGCGGCTGTACTGCGGCTGGCTGTGCCCGCATTTCTCGGTGGTCGAGACGATCAACGCCTACATGCGCCGGGCCACCGGCAAGCCCAGCGTGTGGGAGCCGCGCGCGCTGCCACCCCGCGAGCCCGATGGCCGCCCGGTGCGCTACGACAAGCGCTGGTGGTTCATCACCGTGCCGCTGGCGGTGGGCTTTGCCTTCGTGTGGGCGGTGGTGCTGCTCACCTACCTGCTGCCGCCCTTCCAGGTGTATGGCCACCTGCTGGCCGGCACGCCGACGCGCAACGAGTTCATCTTCATCACTGCCGGCACCATCGTGCTGTCGGCGGAGTTCCTCTTCGCCCGCCACCTGTTCTGCCGCTACGCCTGCGCGGTGGGGATGTTCCAGAGCCTGGCGTGGATGGGCAACCGGGAGGCGATGGTGGTCGGCTTCGAGCGCGACCGCGCGGCCGACTGCGCCAGCTGCTACAGCGCCTGCGATCACGTCTGCCCGATGCGCCTCAAGCCGCGCAACATCAAGCGCACGATGTTCACCTGCACCCAGTGTGCCCAATGCGTGAGCGCCTGCGAAACCACCCAGCAGGACAACCCCCGCGGCCCGCTGCTCCAGTGGGTGGCCGGCGAGGCGGCGCGCCACAACGAGGCGGCCTTTGCCGCGCCGAAACCGGAAAGGAAATCCCAGTGACTGGCTTCAACGACTTTGCCATCGCCCGGGCGCTGCATGTGTTTGCGGTGCTGCTGTGGATCGGCGGCGTGGCCTTCGTGACGATGGTGCTGATCCCCGCCTGCCGGGCCCAGGCCGAGGCGGCGAGTCAGCTCGAGCTCTTCGAGCGCCTGGAGCACCGCTTTGCCGCCATCGCCCGCTGGAGCGTGCTGCTGGCGGGGGCTTCGGGCCTGTGGCTGACCTGGCGGCTGGACGCCTGGAGCCGCTTTGCCGATCTTGCCGGCTGGTGGTGGATGCACGGGATGGTGGCGGTGTGGACGATCTTCGCGCTGATGCTCTTCGTGCTGGAGCCCTTCGTGCTCCACAAGCTCTTCCAGGCCCACGCCCGCCGCGACCCGCTGGGCACGATGGCGCGCATCCAGCGGGTGCATGTGGTGCTGCTGACCTTCAGCCTGATCGTGGTGATCGGCGCCGTGGTGGGGAGCCACGGCGGCTGGCGCTTCTGAGCGTCGGCCTCAGTGCTGGCGCAGCCAGCGGACCACGGTGGCGTAGAGCAGCGCCGGCTCGACCGGCTTCGAGAGAAAGTCGTTCATCCCGGCCGCGGTGCAGCGCTGGCGATCCTCCGAGAAGGCGTTTGCGGTCATCGCGATGATCGGCACGTCGCGGCCCCAGGGTGCCGCGCGGATCTCGCGGGTGGCTGAGAGGCCATCCAGGCCAGGCATCTGCATGTCCATCAATATCAGCGCGTATTGCCTGGCCGCGGCCATCGTCACGGCCTCCAGTCCGTCGTTGGCCACATCCACCACAAGCCCCAGCTCGCCAAGCAGCTCGCGGGCGATCTCCTGGTTGACCGGCTCGTCCTCGGCGAGCAACACATGCGCCCCATGAAGGGCGCCCATCAGTAGCGCCTCCAGGTTGTCAGCCTCGGGTTCGGGCTGGGCCAGCGGGCTGACCGCCTTCTTCAGCCTTGCAGTAAACCAGAACACGCTGCCGACACCCGGTGTCGAGTTGGCGCCGGCCTCGCCGCCCATCAGCTCGGCCAGGCGACGCGCGATGACCAGGCCGAGGCCCGTGCCGCCGTGCTTGCGGGTGGTGGCGTTGTCGCCCTGCTCGAAGGCCGAGAACAGGCTGGCGAGTACCTCCGGCGCAATGCCGGGGCCGGTGTCCTCCACCTCGAAGCGCAACAGCGCGTCGTCGTCGCTCTCGTCTGCCAGGGTGAGGCGCAGGGTGACGCGGCCCCGGTCGGTGAACTTGATGGCGTTGCTGGCGAAGTTGAGCAATGCCTGACGCAGCCGCGTCGGGTCTCCGATCAGGTGCGGTGGCCCCTCTGGCGCCTCAACGTTCAGGCGCAGGGATTTCTCTGTCGCGCGGTTTTCCATCAGCGCAGCTGCTTCGTGGAGCAGCGCGGCGGGGTTCAGCACGATCTGTTCGAGCTGCAGCCGGTCGGCTTCGATCTTGGAGATGTCGAGGATGTCGTTGATGACCTGCAGCAGGTGACGGCCGGCGGCGTCGATCTTGCCAACCTGCGCCGCCTGGCGGGCATCGAGCGAGGTGCGGTTGAGCAGGTGGGTCATGCCGATGATGGCGTTGAGCGGGGTACGGATTTCGTGGCTCATGTTGGCCAGGAAGGCGCTCTTGGCCTTGTTGGCGGCTTCTGCCTCGGCGGCACGACGCTGCAATTCGGCGTGGAGCGAGGCGATGTGGGCATCCATCGCCTTGCGTTCGCGGTTGTCGCTCATCGTGGTGCTGCTGAAGGCGAAACTGCCGTCCGGATGGCGGATGAGTTCGGCGCTCACCCGCACGGGCAGCTCGCTGCCGTCCTTGCGCCGGACGTCGAATTCCACGTCGGAGATCCGCCCGGTTCTGATGAACTCGGCAAACTGCCGCTCGAAACGAGCGATCTCGTGGGGCGCCAGCACGTCGCGGATGTTGAGCTTGCCGATCACCTCGTCGCGGCGGTAGCCGAGCATCCGCAGTTCGGTGTCGTTGATGGCGACGAACTGGCCGTGGATGTCGATCGAGTGGTAGCCGCAGGGCGCCTGATTGTAGAGCGTGTCGATCTCGGCGCTGCGCTGGCGGACGAGCGTCTCGAGGTGGTGACGGTAGCCGTTCAGTTCCGCCTCGACGCGCTTGCGCTCCGAGATGTCCGAGTGGGTGCCGGCCATCAGCAGCGGCGAGCCATCGGTGTCCCATTCGACGACGCGGCCTTTGGTCAGGACCCACTTCCAGCTGCCGTCCTTGGTGAGGCAGCGCAGCTCGACCTCATGAAAGGGCGCGTGGCCGTGGAGATGGCGCTCGATGGATGCCGTGGCGGCCGCAAAGTCGTCCGGATGGACGAGCTTGGGCCACTCCGACACCGACAGGTCGCGTTCGCCCAGCTCGAAGCCGAGCATGGACTCGAAGCGGGCGCTCACCTCGAAGGTTCCGGTCTTGAGGTTCCATTCCCAGAAACCCTGGTTGCTGCCTTCGAGCACGCGGGCATGGCGGTCGTCGCTGGCGCGCAGCCGCTGCTCGGCGTGGCGCTGCCCGGTGATGTCGCGCAGGGCGAGGCAGATCCACAGCCCCTCGGCGTCGGTCTGGAAGGCGCTGGCGTGGAATTCGGCGATGAAGGTGGGGCCGTTGGCGCGCCGGCAGTGGAACTCGCCCTGCCAGTGAGCGCCTTCGGCGGCGGTGTCGAGTCCGGGCAGGGGCTGCGTCTCGCTCAGCCCGGCGAGGTTGTGCCCCAGGAGGCCGTCCGTCCCGTAGCCGACCAGCCGGCACGCGGCCTTATTGACGGCAACGATCTCGCCGTCCCGGCGGCAGCAGACGAGGGCCTCCGGGCTGTGAACGAAAAGGGCCGACGCAATGTGGGCCGGCGGCGAAAAGGGCATGGACAGACTCCGGTGGGGCCAGCAGGACTTTACGGCACGGCAGGTTCAAATCTGACACAAATTTTCACGATTCGTGCAGCTTTGCTCCGTCCTTGATCCGAGCCCCGCCTGGCCGTCGGCCGGCCGCCTGCGCCGAGGCCCGGGTTCAGCTCGAACAGCTCACCGACAGGCTCCCCGCCCAATCCGGCGGCGGGGCGGCGAAGCGTTCGAACTCGGGCTGCTCGTCGAAGGGCTTCGACAGGCACGCGAGCACCGTGGTCGTCTCGCTGAAATCCCCCGCCTGGGCGGCGCGGATGGCCGATTCGGCGATCCAGTTGCGCAGCACGTACTTGGGATTGACGGCGCGCATCGCGGCCTGGCGCTCGGCATCGGGCCGGCCTTCGGCCTTGAGTCGCGCGCGCCACAGGTCGATCCACGCATCCAGCGCGAAGCGGTCGATCACGATGTCGCGGAGCGGGGCGTCGGTGGCGGCGCGCTCTGCTTCATTCACCTCGGCCGGCAGGGACGACAGCAGGCGGAAGAACTGGGTGAAGTCGATGCGCAGGCGCTGGAGCACGCCGAAGGTCTCGCCGACGAAATCCTCGTCGCCGGGCAGGGCGTCGGCCAGGCCCAGCTTGGCGCGCACCCGGGCCATGAAGGTGGCCTCGAAGGTGGCGGTGTAGTTGTCCTCGATGGCGGCCTGCACGTCGGCCCGCTCGCCCACCAGCGACGACAGGGCGTGGCCCAGGGCGTAGAGGTTCCAGTGGCCGATCTGGGGCTGGGCGCGGTAGCTGTAGCGACCGTGGTCGTCGGAGTGGTTGCAGATGTGGCCGGCGTCGAAGGTGTCCATGAAGCCGAAGGGGCCGTAATCCAGCGTGAGGCCGAGGATCGACATGTTGTCGGTGTTCATCACGCCGTGCATGAAGCCCACCGTCTGCCATTGGGCCATCAGGCTGGCGGTGCGCCGGGCCACATCGGCCAGCAGCGCGGCGTAGGGGTTGGCGGCGTCGCGGCACTCGGGGCGGAAGCGGTCGATCACGTAGTCGGCCAGCTGGCGGAGTTCATCGGTGTGCTTGCGGGCGGCCCAGTGCTCGAAAGAGCCGAAGCGGATGAAGCTCGGCGCGAGGCGGGTGACCACCGCGGCGGTTTCGATGGTCTCGCGGCGCACCGGCTTGTTGGAGCCCACCACGCACAGGGCGCGGGTGGTGGGGATGCCCAGCGCGGCCATCGCCTCGGAGCACAGGAACTCGCGGATGCTCGAGCGCAGCACCGCGCGGCCGTCGGCAAAGCGCGAGTAGGGCGTCTGGCCGGCGCCCTTCAGCTGGATCTCCCAGCCGCTGCCTGCGCCGGCGACTTCGCCCAGCAGGTGGGCGCGGCCGTCGCCCAGCTGGCCGGCCCACATCCCGAACTGGTGACCGGAATACACCGCGGCCAGAGGCTCGCTGCCCGGCAGCAGCTGGTTGCCGGCAAATATCTGGGCAAACTCGGGCCGGGTGAACTCGGCCGGGTCGAGCTGGATCAGCGCGGCGGCGGCGGGGCTGGCGGCGACGAGGTAGGGATCGGGCAACGGGGTGGGCGGCAGCCGGGTGTAGAAGGCGTCTGGCAGCCGGGCGAAGGCGTTGTCGAAGGGCAGGGTTTCGAGGGTCGGCATGATCGTGTTGGGGGAATGATTGTTATTTGACGTATGCGGGTCGGACTGGCGCGCCCGGGGCTTTGTTCCGCCCGGGGCGGATGGTAGCCGGGTGTAACCGATCTGGAACCTTTTGTCGGATAGGCTGGGCTCCACAGGCAGCGCTTGCGTCGCGGCCTGTCATGTCGATAAAACAACACGCTTCAGGGGGTCTCACCATGTCTTTCAAATCCTGGACGGCAGCCGCGCTGCTGGCCGGTGCCGTTGTTGCGCCGGCCGCCCACGCTACCGTCGTCAGCTACAGCCAGAATCTCGTCTTCAACGCCGCCAGCCAGAGCTTCTGGGGGCCCGGCGGCTCGTCGGCGAGCTTCAGTTCGTCGCGCATGTTCGGTTCGGACGGGCTGGGCATCTCGTACGCGGTGTCGGCCAGCACCGGCACGATCTCCGGCGCCTACGCCGGCACCATCAGCGGTTCGTACATGGACTGGGCCGGTGGTGACAGCGAGATGTGGCGGGGTTCTTTTGCCTTCACCGGGGCCGGCGGTCGGTCGCTCTCGTCGCTGATCGGCGCCAACATCAACGTGACGGCCCATGCCCTTGGCGGTGACGTATGCATCATCTGTGCCAATTATTCCCTGAGCGGCACGCTGGCCACCGGGCCGGCCCTTGACCAGCGAACCTCCGTGAGCAGCAGCCTGCCCTTTGCCCAGCCCGGCGTGGGCGCCAACATCGGCATCGGCAGCGTGAAGGCCGGGGTGGACCTGAAGATCCAGGAGAACCTGAAGTTCACCCCGCTGGCGGTGTCCTCCGTGCTCAAGGCCACCAGCCAGAACGGCACGGTCTTGTCGCAAAACGTCTATTTCGACGTAAACGGTGCAGCCATCGACATCGGCCTGTTCCTGCCCGAGCGGGGCAACTGGAGCTTCGATTTCACCGACATCAAGCTGGTGAACACCTTCGACAACGACTTTCTGCTGAACATCGACCCCTTCGTGTCCTACACCGCGGGCGTGCGCTGCGGCGATCCCGGCACCAACCGCGACAACGGCTGGTTCTGCCTGGCCGACGATAAGGCCACCTTCCACCTCGCCGGCGTGTCGCTCTACAACGGCGACCCGTTTGCGCTGAACTTCTCCAGCCCCGACGCCACCGCCTTCTCGGTGCATGAGGCGCCGGAGCCCGGCAGCCTGGCGCTGCTGATGGGCGCGCTGGGCGTGGGCGGCCTGCTGCACCGCCGCCGCTGATCGCAGACACGCCACGGCAGCCCTGCGCGGCCGTGGCGCTGCGGGCAAATTGCCCGGCGGGGATGGGGTAATCTGCGGGGCGCACCGCGCCCTGCCGCCTGAGGCGGGGCTTTGTCCTCATCCCTCGTCTGCCTGCATGACCGATCGCCCGCCCGCACCGCCCGCCGCTCCGGCCGCGGTGGATCTCAAACACCACCTGCTCCTGCGGGTGAGCCTCTTTGCGCTGGCCATCGGCGTGCTGGCCACCGTGGTGGTGCTCCACCAGACGCGGGAGCGCATCCGGGGCCACATCTCCCGCTCCGGCGTCACCGTCGAGCGGCTGATCGCCGGCGAGGCCGACCAGCTGCGCGACGCCTTCCGGCGCAGCCTGGACGGCCTGACCCTGGCGTCGCTGGACGGCATTGGCCCGCTCCTGGGCATCTGCGTGGCGGTGGAAGACCTCTACAAGCGCCCGGTGGTGAACCGCTGCTTCCACGAAGACGGCGCGGCGCCGGCCCCGGTGCGCTGGGCGCTGGCCCGGCTGATCGGCCCGGATCTCGCCTATCGCGGGGTGATCGGCCAGTACCCGGGCGTCAAGGTGGGCGAGTTCGTCGTCACCCCCGATCTGGACAGCGAGGGCCACGCCGCATGGGTGCAGATCCGCACCGTGCTGGGCATGAGCCTGGCGATCCTGCTGCTCAACCTGCTGATCTACCGCCCGGTGCGCCGCGCGCTGCGCCCGGCGGATCAGATCCTGGCGGTGCTCGGGCGGATGGAGGCCGGCGACCTGTCGGCGCGGATGCCGCGCCCGCGGCTGATCGAGCTGCGCCGCATCGCCGCCGGCTTCGACCACCTGGCCGAGCAGCTCCAGAAGACCCTCGCCGCCCAGCGCCAGCTGGCCCAGCGTCTGCTGGCGGTGCGCGAGGAGGAGCGCCGCCGGCTGGCCCGCGAGCTGCACGACGAATTCGGCCAGTGCCTCGCGTCGGTGGGGGCCGAGGCGGCCTTCATCGCCGCGCGGGCCGAATCGACCGACCCCACGCTGCTGCCGGCGGCCCGGGCGGTGTCGGCGGTGACCGGCCACATGATGG
>NZ_BSPX01000096.1:0-2329 GCF_030161255.1 Zoogloea oryzae | reverse complement strand
CGGCGACCACCGAGATCTACACGCTGCCCGCTGACCTCACCGTGAGCCTGTACCGCATCGTGCAGGAGAGCCTCACCAACGCCCTGCGCCACGGCACGCCCGGTCGGGTGGCGGTGAGCCTCGAGCGCGACGCCACTGGCTGCCGGCTGCGGGTGGAGGACGACGGCGACGGCGTTGCGCCGCCCAGCCCGGGCAGCGGCCTGGGCGTGCTGGGCATGCGCGAGCGCGTCGAGGCCCTCGGAGGCCGCTTCGCCCTCGAACCCCTGGCGCCCCGCGGGATGCGGGTGCGGGCGGATTTTCCGCCCGAAGCGCTGCTGGCCACGGAGCACGACGATGCTTGAACAGACCCGCCTGCTGCTGGTGGACGATCACGCGGTGGTGCGCGAGGGCTACCGCCGCCTGCTGGAAACCCGGCCCGATCTGGCCATCGTCGCCGAGGCGGCCACCGCCCGGGAGGCGATGGACCGCTTCCGCATCCACGGGCCCGACGTGGTGGTGCTCGACCTGAGCCTGCCCGACATGGGCGGGGTCGAGCTGATCCGGCGTCTGCTCCAGCGGGACGCCGGCGCCCGCATCCTGGTGTTCTCGATGCACCGCGAGCCGCTCTTCGCCACCCAGGCCCTGCGGGCCGGCGCCCTGGGCTACGTGACCAAGAGCAGCCCGCCCGAGGTGCTGGTGAACGCGGTGTATCAGGTGGCGGCGCGGCGTCAGGTGATCAGCCCGGACATCGCGCCGGAGCTGGCGCTGGCGCTCATCGACCGCCCGCGGGAGCCGCTCGCCGAGCTGGCCCCGCGGGAGTTCGAGATCCTGCGCCTCTTGCTCGATGGGCTGGGGCCGGAGGAGATCGGCGCGCGCCTGTCGATCTCGGCCAAGACGGTGCAGAACTGCCACTACCAGATCAAGAGCAAGCTGGGCGTGCGCAGCGACATCGAGCTGACCCGGCTGGCGCTGCGCCTCGGGCTGATCTGAGGCGGTTCAGGCGGGCGCGGCCTCAGCGGCCTGCTGGGCCTCGAACAGCGTCTGCAGGGTTTCCAGCGTCAGTTCCGCGATGGTCTGGCCGGCGTCGTCGAGGATCTCGTACAGGATCTCGCCCGGCAGCGGTCGCATGCTGAACAGCACGATCGCGTCCTCCGCGCCGCCGCCTTCCCGGTGGGGCGCTTCGCTGGCCGGCGAGACGGTGTAGCTGCCGGTGGGGCGCACCTCCCGCAGGCGGCCGTCCATCTCGTAGAGCCGGTGCTCGCCGCGGATCACGAAGGTGTGGTTGAGGGCCTTGTGGCGGTGCAGGACGATCTGGTGGCCGGCGTCGAAGCGGAACAGCACGTCGGCGATGCGGCGTTCCATGTCCACCTGCAGGATCGAATACGCAAAGTGGGGAAAGTCGCCGAAGGGCTGCCAGCGGATGGCGTCGGTCTCGAAGGCGTGAGGCATGGGGTCTCCTGGGGTGAGGGTATGGCCGGTTGGCGGCTGCCAGTAAACCCTGCCCGGCGCAGCCTCGCCGAGGTCAATCTGCCCGCCGGGTGCCGGGCATTGCGCCCGTTTCTGGCGGGCGGCCGGGATCGGGCAAATTGCCCGTTTGATCCGGGGCAGGATGCCGCAGACCGCCCACCGGCGCGGCCCTAGAGTGGCTCGGGAGACGGGTGCCCGGTGGCCCTGTCCGCAACCGACGGAAACCACCATGCTCGATCTGAAGAGGGCCGCCCTTGTCGCTCTGATGTGTGCCTCCGGCGCGGCGGCCGCGGCGGGCAACCTGTTCTGCGGCGGCCCGGTGCCCCAGACCGGCGAGCCCACCGACCTCGCCCACGTGGTGGGCGACCAGACCCTGGAATACCTCGCCGACCAGCCCGCCAGCCTGATGGTGTGCAGCAAGGGCTACCTGTTTGAAAAGTGCGGCGACCACGCGACGGCGATGAAGGTCTTCGACCGTTGCATCGCCGCCGGCTACATCGGCGCGATGATCTGGAAGGCGCTGATGCTCCAGGACGGCGCCGAAATCCCCCGCGATCTGGCCGGCGCGGCCGAGCTGATGCGTCGCGCAGCCGAATCCGGCGATTCGCCCTACGCGGTGCTCGGCAAGCTCCACTACGCCAGCGCGCTGCACGAGGGCAAGGGCGTGCCCAAGGACGAAGCCGCCGCCCGCCGGTGGTTCGAGGCCGCTGCGGCGGAGGGCAACCCCGACGCCATCGAGTTCCTGCGTACCGGCTACCACGTGGGCGACCGGGACGGCTCGACCCGCGGCGTGGGCGTGCCGCCGCCGGTGCAGGCCAGCCCCTTGCCGGGCGAACTGCAGGAGCAGGCCGCGCGGCCGGTGGAGCGCATGGGCCCGGCGGCG
>NZ_BSPX01000095.1:0-13431 GCF_030161255.1 Zoogloea oryzae | reverse complement strand
GACCCAGGGGATCAGCAGCCGCTCGGGCGCCAGCGCCGTCACCGCCAGGGGCAGGATCGCCCCCACGGCGAAGCTGGCCGCCGAGGCCAGGGCGGCCTGGATCGGGCGGGCGCTGGTGGTGTCCGACAGGCCGAGTTCGTCGCGGGCGTGGGCGCCGAGGGCGTCGTGGCGGGTGAGCTGCTCCGCCACCTGCGTGGCCAGCTCGTAGCTCAGCCCGCGGCCCACGTAGATGGCGGTCAGCTCGCGCAGCTCGGCGGCGGGGGCGTGTTCGAGCTCGTCGCGCTCGCGGTTCAGGTCGGCGTTTTCGGTGTCGGCCTGGGAATGCACCGAGACGTATTCGCCGGCTGCCATCGACATGGCGCCCGCCACCAGCCCGGCAACCCCGGCCACCAGGATGCTGGCGTGGCTGGCGCTGGCGCTGGCCACGCCCAGCACGAGGCTGGCGGTGGACACGATGCCGTCGTTGGCGCCGAGCACGGCGGCGCGCAGCCAGCCGATGCGATCGGTGCGGTGTCTTTCCTTGTGGCGCTTGGGGGAGAGCATGCTGGCGGGCTCCTTACGTGGTGTGCGAGACCTTGGCGGCCGGTCTTCCGGGGCAGCCTGGGGCGAGGGCGGGGTGGCCTGGAGTGGGGAGTCTCGACTATGCGGCTGGCCTGCGTGCGGGTCTGTGCGCTGCCGCACCGCCGGCACCCTGTCGGGATTGTCGCGCACTGACGGGGGCCGGGCTTGGTGCGCGCTCGTACAGACGCGGCGGCGCGGGGTGGTGATGATGGGCTGCGTCAATTCGCGCGCACCCCGAAGGTTGATTCCGTGACCCACGTTCCCCCCGCCGTGCTGCCCCGACCGGGCAGCAATCTAGACCGCTTCGTGCATGCCCAGTTCTCGCACAACCCGGCGGAACAGGCCGAGCTGGCTCAGGCGTGGCTCGATGCCTGGGCCAGGCTGCCCGGCCTGCTGCTGGAGGCGGGCCGTCCGGCGTCCGAATCGCCGCCGCCGGGCACCTACGTGCTTCAGACCTGATCCGGTGGCGGGGGCAGCCACTGCAGCAGCGTCCCGAAAAACGCATCCACATCCAGCGGCTTGGCGATGAAGTCGCTCATCCCGGCGGCGAGGCAGGCCTCCCGCTCGGAGACGAAGGCGCTGGCGGTGATGGCGACGATGGGGGTGCTGGCGTGGCCCGGCAGGCGACGGATCGCCCGGGTGGCCTCGAGCCCGCCCATGATCGGCATCTGCAGGTCCATCAGGATCAGCGCGTAGGGCTTCTCCCCGGCCAGGCGTAGCGCCTCGGCGCCGTCCCGGGCGATGTCGACCGCCAGGCCGAGGTTCAGCAGCAGGCTCAGCAGCACATCCAGGTTGACCGGGTCGTCGTCCGCGGCGAGCACCCGGGCGCCCCGGTAGTCGCGCCGGAGGATCAGCTCGGCGTGCTCCAGGGGCCGCATGTCGGGGGCCGGGCTGGTGGGCCGGCCCTGGCCCAGCCGCGCGGTGAGCCAGAAGCGGCAGCCCTCGCCCGGCGTGCAGTTCACCCCCACCTCGCCGCCCATCAGCTGGGCGATGCGCCGGGTGATGGCCAGCCCCAGCCCGGTGCCGCCGAAGCGGCGGGTGGTGGAGCTGTCGGCCTGGGTGAAGGGCTGGAAGAGCTGGGCCTGCTGTTCGGGCGTCATGCCGATGCCGGTATCGACCACGTCAAAGCGCAGCAGGTAGCCCTGCCGGGTTTCCTCCAGCAGCCGGGCGCTGAGGGTGACGCTGCCGGTGGTGGTGAACTTGATGGCGTTGCCCAGGTAGTTGAGCAGCGCCTGGGCCAGATGCACCCGGTCGCCCCGGAGGTGGCGGGGGATGCCGGCGGTGTCGATGTCGAGCCGTAGGCCCTTGGCGGCGGCGTTGTCGGCGACGATGGCGGTGAGGTCGCGCAGCAGTTCGTCGAGGGTGAAATCCACCGTTTCCAGTTCGAGCCGGCCGGCCTCGATCTTCGAGAAATCCAGGATGTCGTTGAGGATCGCCAGCAGATGGCGGCCTGACACTTCGATCTTGTCGAGCTGGTGAGCCTGGGTGGGGGTGAGGCCGCTGCGCCGCAGCAGGTGGGCCATGCCGAGGATGCCGTTCATGGGCGTCCGGATCTCGTGGCTCATGTTGGCGAGGAAGTGGGTCTTCGCCCGGTCGGCGGCTTCGGCGGCGTCGCGGGCGGCTACCAGCTCGGCGGTGCGGGCGGCAACCTGCGCTTCCAGGTGGGTGTTGAGGTGGTGGAGCTGGTCGAGGGCCGCGTCGGTCTCGGCCCGGGCCCGGCGCAGCTCGTCGTTCTGCATCTCGAGCTCGATCTGGTGCACCTGCAGCTCGTGCACCAGCCGGGCCAGGTCGGCGGATGTCGGGCTGGGTGTGTCGGAGCGCTGCTGCAGCCGGGCCTCGGCGGCCTGGCGGAGGGGCGTGGTGCAGGGTCGCTGGTCAGGCTCGTCGCTGTCTTCAGTGGTCACGGCGGGTCTCCCGCTTGCGCAGCCTGGCTTCGAGCTGCTTGATGGCGGTGATGTCGATGAAGGTGAGGACCACCCCGTCGATCACGTTGTCCTGGGTCCGGTACGGCATGATGCGCACCCGGAACCAGCGGCCGTCGCCGGTGCTGACCTGTTTCTCGCAGTAGATCAGGGTGGTGAGCACGGCGCTGGCGTCGTCCTGCAGGCCAGGGTAGTTGAGGTCGGTGACGATGTCGGACAGGGGCCGGCCCACGTCGCCCGGGATGAACTTGAACAGGTGCGTGGCGTGGGTGGTGAAGCGGCGCAGGCGCATCTCGCTGTCGAGGAAGACGGTGGCGATCTCGGTGCTGTTGAGCAGGTTGGTCATGTCGTTGCGGGCCCAGGTGAGATCGTCCACCTTGGATTGCAGCTCCGCATTGATGGTCTGCAGCTCTTCGTTCATGGATTGCAGCTCTTCCTTCGAGGTGGTGAGCTCCTCGTTGGTGACCTGCAGCTCCTCGTTGGCCGATTTGGCTTCTTCGAGGGAGGCCTGCATCTCCTGACGGCTGATCTGCAGGGCTTCGCGCAGCTGGGCGAGTTCGAGCAGCAGGGCGCTTTCGCGTTCGGACGCCAGCTGCCTGCGCGGCCGGCGGTTGCCGGGCGGTGCCTTGACGTCGTTGAACACCACCAGCACCCGGTTGCGCAGGGCTTCGGGCTTGTCGATGCCCTGCACGGTGATGTTGACCAGCTGGGGGTGGCCGTTGCCTTCGACCTGCAGGCCGTTGAGGTGGATCGGCTGGGGCTGGCGCAGGGCCTTGCCGATCACGCCGGTGAGGGCGTCGCGGAGGCCTTCGCGGGCCATCGCGTGGAGGTTGATGTTGACCTTGCCGGCGGCCGGTTCGAGGTATTTGCCGGTGCGCCCGCTGATGTACAGGATGTCGCCTTCGCCATTGACCAGCACCGCGGCGGGCGCGTAGTGCTGCTGGATGAGCTGGTCGGTGAGGTATTCGACGCTGTCGCGGAAGTCGGGCCGGCTGCCGTCGGTGCTGGCGGGGCCGGCCGGGGTGCGGGTGGGAAAATCCAGCCAGGATGAGCGGTTGCGGTGTTCGGTGCGCCGGAAGATGTGGGTCTTCTTGTCGAGGGGCGAGAACAGGGCGTCGAAGCCGCCGATGGTCTCGGCGCTGCCGAGCACCAGGATGCCGTCCCGGTTGAGGGCGTAGTGGAACAGGGGCAGGACCTTCTTCTGCAGTTCCTGGCCGAAGTAGATCAGCAGGTTGCGGCACGACAGGATGTCGAGCTTGGTGAAGGGCGGGTCGGAGATGAGGTTGTGGGGCGCGAAGATGACCATCTCGCGCAGCTCGCGGGTGAGCCGGAAGCCGTCGTCCTCGGCAACGAAGTGGCGGGCCAGCCGCTCCGGCGTCACGTCGGCCGCGATGTTGGCGGGGTAGCAGGCCCGACGGGCCCGGTCCACGGCGTCGGGGTCGAGATCGGTGGCGTAGATCTGCAGCGAGAACTGGCCCGGCGGCCGGGTGTTGTCGAGGGCTTCCCGGAACACCATGGCCAGCGAGTAGGCTTCCTCGCCGGTGGAGCACGCCGGCACCCAGGCCCGCAGCGCCTGCCCGTCGGGGTGACGGGCGAACAGCGCCGGCAGGGCGACGTCGCGCAGGTAATCCCACACGGGCGGATCGCGGAAGAAGCTGGTGACGCCGATCAAGAGCTCCTTGAACAGCAGGTCGAGTTCCTGGAGGTTGTCGCGCAGGTAGCCCACGTAGTCGGCGATGGCGGCGATCTGGAGCAGGGCCATGCGCCGCTCGATGCGCCGGAGCAGGGTGTTCGGCTTGTAGAGGGAGAGGTCGTTGCCGCTGCGGTTGCGCAGCAGCACGATGATCCGTTCGAGGGCGGCGAGCTCGCCCGGCGCGGCGTCGGGCTGGGGCGGGCGCGGGACGTGCCGCAGGAAGGCGGCGATGCGCTCGGCCAGCGCGTCGGCGGGCGCGACGATATCCACCACGCCGGCCTTGATGGCGCTGGCGGGCATGCTGTCGGCGCGGGCGCTGGCCGGGTCCTGGGCGAGGGTGAGGCCGCCTTTTTCCTTGATGGCGGCGAGCCCGGCCATGCCGTCGGAGCCCATGCCGGAGAGGATCACCCCGATGGCCCGCTCCTGGCGGTCGGCGGCCAGGGTGCGCAGGAAGAAGTCGATGGGCAGGCGCAGGCCGCGCTGGGCGGTGGGGTCGAGCAGGTGGAGCACGCCGCCCAGCAGGGACAGATCCTTGTTGGGGGGGATCACATAGACGTGGTCCGGCGCCACGACCATGCCTTCGCCGGCCTCGACGACGGGCATCGGGGTGATGCGCTGGAGGATCTCCGGGAGCGTGCTGACGTGCTCGGGGTCGAGGTGCTGGACGATCACGAACGCCATTCCGGTGCCGTCGGGCACATGGCCGAGCAGGGCTTCGAGGGCTTCGAGCCCGCCGGCGGAGCAGCCGATGCCGACGATGGGAAAGTCCGGGCGATGCCGGGGCTGCGCATCGGGCGTTTCGGCCTGGGTTGAATCGAGGGGAGGTGCGCTGCGCATACGGAATTTCGATTCAGGTTCGTAGTTCGTCTTATGGATTATCCGCCTGATCGGCCAGCGGGATGAGGCATTGCTGACGCCGGGGGCGTTCAGCCGCATTCGGGTGCGGTATCCGGCGGGGTGTCGGGCTGATGGAGGGCGCAGCGCCCGCCGCCGGCGCGCTTGGCGGCGTACATGGCGGCGTCGGCGTGGGCGATCAGGCTGGCGGCGTCGGTGCCGTCCTGGGGGTAGAGGGCGATGCCCACGCTGCCCGACAGGTTGAGCAGGTGGTCGCCGATCCGCGCCGGGGTGGCGAGGGCGGCGAGCATCTTGTCGGCGATGAGGGTGGCGTCGGTAGGTTGGGTGATCTCGGTGAGGAGTGCCAGGAACTCGTCGCCGCCGTGGCGGCTCACGGTGTCGGAGTCGCGCAGCACCGACTGCAGGCGCCGGGCCACGAGCTGCAGGGTCTCGTCGCCGACGGCGTGGCCGAGGACGTCGTTGATCTGCTTGAAGAGGTCGAGATCGAGGAACAGCACGGCGATGTGGGTGCCGCGCCGGTGGGCCAGGGCGATGGCGCTTTCGAGGCGGTCGAGCATCAGGCTGCGGTTGGGGGTGCCGGTGAGGGGGTCGCGCTGGCTGCGGCTGGCGAGCACGTCCCGGTCATTCACCGCGCTCTCGGCGATCTGGTCGGCCTGGAGGGCGGCGAGGAGGAGCTTCTCGTTGGCTTCGCGCAGCTGGGCGCTGCGGCGCGCGTCGCAGTCGTTGCGGGCGGCGGTGAGCTCTTGCCGCAGCCGGGCGAGCTCCGCCACCAGGCGGTTGGCGGCTTCGTCCAGCTGCGCCAGGGTCGCCAGGGCGGCGTCGGTCTGGTGGGGGTCGGAGGCCGGCATGGTGGCGGAGCGCCGGGGCTCAGTCGGCGGGCAGGCGGAGCGGCCGGCCGGTCAGGAGGCCGGTGTGGCCGGCGAGACGCTCGTCGATGTGCAGGCCGTCGTCGTCCACGTGAAAGAGGCGCAGCTCGTCGGAGTGGGCGCTGCCCCGCAGCTTGACCACCGCCAGCGCCCGCAGCAGGCGGCCGGTCAGCTCGACGTAGCGGTGGACGATGATGGCGTCGGTGAGGAAGGCGGTGCCGTGGGGGCTGAAGCGCAGGTCGGTGAAGCGGTCTTCGAGCTCGGAGGTCATCAGCAGGGTGACGCCGCTGCCGGTGAGGGCCGCCACGAGGCGCGCCAGGGATTGCCGGAAGTCGTTGCGGAAGGTGGGCGCGAGGGCCAGCTCGAAGCCCGACAGCGAATCGATCACCACCCGGCTGGCGCCCAGCCGGCGGATTTCGGTGATGAGGAGCATGGCCATCTCGTCCACCGACAGATCCGGCGCGCGGGTGTCGACCACGCCGACCTGCCCACTGGCGATGAGATCGGCGAGCCGGTGACTGCGGGGGCGCCGGGGGCGCTGCTCGAAGGCGGCGATCACGCCGGTCTCGCCGTGGCGGGCACCTTCGGCCAGGTAGGCTTCGGCGAGGAGGGTCTTGCCCGAGCCGGAGGGGCCGGCGACCAGCAGCGAGTAGCCCCGGGGCAGGCCGCCGCCCATCATCCGGTCGAGCCCGGGCACGCCCATCGGCAGGCGCTCGGCCAGGCCGTGGCCGGCGTCGGCCAGCAGCGCGAGGGAGGGCGGCGGGCCGAACACGGTGATGCCGGCGCTGCCGATGCGGAAGGTGTGCAGGCCGGGCACGGTGGCCTGGCCGCGCATCTTGATGATCTCGAGCTTGCGCACCACCGAGTTGCCCTGGACGCTCTGGCTCAGCCAGATCAGGCCGTCGGCCACGGTGAACACGGGGTTGGGGTCGTTCGGGGTGAAGTATTCGCCGACCAGGAAGGTGGTGGCCTGCCAGCAGGTCATCAGCACGCCGAGGTTCTGGATGAAGTGCTGCAGGCCGAGGGACGGAATGCCGGCGCGGGCGGGGCTGCCGGCCACCGAGCGGAAGGAGTCCACGAACACCAGGCCCGGCGCGTGGGCCTCGACCTCGCTGGAGATGCGGGCGAGCACCTTGTCCAGGTCGCCGCTGGCGGCTTCGTCGGCCAGGCTGATGAAGCGGATCGAATCCTTGACCCGCTCGTGCTCGAAGAACTCGAACTGCTGCTGGTAGCGCAGCATCTTCAGGGGCGGCTCGCCGAGCACCGTGAAGTACAGCGCCGGGCGCTCGGGCGAGGCCAGCGCGAACATGATCTGATGGGCCAGGGTGGTCTTGCCGCTGCCAGGCGGGCCGGCGATGAGGCTGAAGGAGAGCTCCGGCAGGCCGCCGCCGAGCACCGCGTCAAGCCCGGAGACGCCGGTGGCCATGCGTTGGAGGCGGGTGGTGTCGGTGTTCATGGCGAGGGGTCCGGGGCGGCGTTGGGGGCGGGTGGGGCTGGCGGGATCGGGGGCAGCAGGCGCTCGGTGAGCGAGGCGCCGATCAGGCGGGTCAGGAGATCGCGGAAGGTGGCGAGCAGCGCGCTGCAGGCGCCGGCCGCGGTGGCGCTGGTCTGCTGGGAGAGCACGGTGTGGAGCGGCGCGAATTCGCCCGCCCGCACGGTGGCCTGGTGCACGCCGGCGAGCCACGGGTAGTCGATGCGGGTGAGGTAGAGGCTGCGCTGGTAGAGGGCCGCGACGCCCCGCTGGCCGATGATGGGCGACAGGGCGGCGTCGAGTTCGCGCCAGGCGGTGACCGCTGCGTCGGCGACCCGCAGGGCCAGGATGCGATCTTCAGCCGGGGGTATCAAAGGGGCTTGCAAGGATGGCGCCTCCTGAAGTGATCGCCGCGGGGTGCCGGCGCCAGCCCGCCGGGATTGGCTGGACCGATTGTGGTCGTCGCGATGGCGGCTGTATGTACGCCAGCGCACGGAACCGGCGCGCCTGCCATGCCGGGTGGCAGGGGTGAAACGGTTGGCGTGGGCGGAAGAAAGGCCGGGTCGGCCATCCGTCGTGGGATGAGCCGTTCCGGCCTCGCTGTCCGGCCGGCGCGACCCCGGGCAGGGTCGGCCGGCAGAAGCCGGTCACTTGCCCATGTTGGCGCGGGCCTGGTCCATGCACTGGGCCTTGGCGGTGCCGGCGAGGCTGCCGCACTTTTCCTTGTCCACCGTGTACTGGGCTTCGCGCTTGTCGCTGGCCGCATCCTTGCGGGCTTCCGCCGCCTTGCCCTTGGCGTCGCTGCGGGCTTCGGCGGCCTTCTCGTTGCCGGTGGCGGTGGCGGCCGAGGTCTTCATCTGCGCCATGGCGTCGGCCTTGGCGGAGGTTTCGGCGGCCTTGGCTTCCTTCACGCAGACGTCCTTGGCATTGCCGGCCATGTCGTCGCAGCGTTCCCGGGCCACTGCACCGGCGGCTTCGGCCTTGGCCACCTGGACTTCGTAGTGGGCCTTGCGGCTGGGCTTGTAGCTGGCTTCGAGTTCGGCCAGGGCGACCCTCTCCTTGCCCTTGGCTTCGGCCACGCAGATGTCGTTCTGGTTGTCGGCCTTGGCGCCACAGGCGGCGCGGGCGGCCTTGTAGTCGGCGGCAATCTTCGTCTCGCCGGCCTTGTAGTCGTCCTTCGACATGGTTTCGGCGGCTACGGCGCCGAGGCTGAAGGCGAGGCCGATGGAGAGGGCGATGAGCTTGAGGCTGGATGTTTTCATGATGGTTTCCTTGAGAGGATGAATCCGGCTTGCCGCGCAGCCCGATGGGCTGGCACGACAGGTTCTTCGCCAGGATGGGGGCCCGGAAGCGCCCGCCATCGTCACGGGGAAGACTGCTGGCCCCGGTGGTTCGGATGGACCCAGCCTGCGGGAGACGCGGCGGGGCGTCTGTCTGCTGGCGCACCCATCCGGATTGCGCCGCTGTTCGATGGCGCACAGACGCGCCGGCCCTGCTGCGTAGCATCGACAGTGCAACGCAACCCAGGCAAGGAGACCTCAAATGTCCATCGGAACCATTCTGCTGATCGTGCTGATCCTGCTGTTGATCGGCGCCTTCCCTAGCTGGCCCCACAGCCAGAACTGGGGCTACGGCCCGAGCGGAGGCATCGGCTTCATCGTCGTGATCCTGCTCGTCCTCGTGCTGCTGGGCCGCATCTAGCCCGGCTGCCGCGCCGGCCCGCCACCGGCATGACTTGAAAGGAACCAAAATGCTTCATTACGCCGGCGTGTTTCTCGTCATTGCGCTGATCTCGGCCCTGTTCGGTTTCACCGGCATCGCCGCCGGTGCGGTCGAGATCGCGCGCATCCTGTTCTTCATCTTTCTGGTGCTGTTCGTCGCATCTTTCGTGGTCGGCCTCATCCGGCGACGCTGAACGCACCCGCTCCGCCCGGGGGCCGGTCTTCGTGATCCGGCCGCCGGGCGTTTGCGTGCCGGCTTCCGCGCGGCCCGTAAACGACGGCGGACCGGCCCGTGTCACCGGGCCGGTCCGCCGTCACGCGGGAACTGCTACGCCGTTCAGCGCTTGATGCGGGTGATCTTGGTGCCTTCGATGCTCAGGCTGGCCATCAGGCCCTGCTGGTCGAAGATGAAGGCGTAGGCGTCGTTCTTGAGGGTCGAGGACGAGAGGTTCTTGGCCATGCCTTCATTGACCACCACCACCGACGGGCCGACACCGATCTCCCAGCCTTGGGTGGTGTTGAGGTATTTGACGGCCTTGTCGCTCATCAGGAACACCACGTAGCCGTAGGATTCGGCCCCGGCCTGCCAGCCCCAGGAGGCCGACACCGAGTTGTAGTAGCCGAGGTGTTCGGTGCCCCGGGTGAGGACGCCCTCACCGTAGCTGCCGCCGAACACCAGGCCGGCCTTGATGATCTTCGGGAAGACCAGGATCGCCCGGGCCTTCTTGGAGATGGCTTCGGCGGCCGGGTTGCTCTTGTAGAGGGTCTGCAGGGCCTGGGCGGCGTCCCGGTCGAGGTCTTCGGCCGTGGCCGAGAAGGCCGGGCCGCCGAAGGCGCCGAGGGCGAGGGAGGTGGCGGTGACGAGGACGAGCTTGTGGAAGTTGCGGCGTACGTTGGTCATGGTGTGTTCCTTCATGTTGTCCCGGCATCGGGAGTGATGTCGGAAGCAGAATCGATGGCGGTGCCTGACCGGACATTCCGCTGATCGGGCACGACTGCGAGCTTTCATCCTGCGCCAATTGATCCGGGTATTCCGTACGCTGGCGAACAGAGCTGCAAACTTGGGCAATCACCCCCGGGGCGCGCCGAGGGCGCGCAGCTTTTCCCGCAGGGCGTCCAGTTCGTCGAGCAGTTGGATGGCCAGCGCGGCGCCGGCGAGGTTGAGCCCGAGGTCGCGCCGCAGGCGCAGGGCGACGGTGGCGCGGCGCACGTGCAGGCCGGTGAAGCGCCAGCGGTGGGGCTCGCGTCCGAGGGGCGCCAGCAGGCCTTCGTCCACCAGTTCGACGATGCTGTCGGCGTTCACGGCGCAGGCGCGGCACACCTCGATGAGGCTGAGCCCGGTCTGTTCCTCGAGGATGGTCACGGTGGCTTGGGGCAGCATGCTTGGGTGGTCCATGGGTCAGGCTCCGGCGGTGGATCGGGGATCGAAGGCGGCGAACTGTCCGGCCATGCCGGTGTAGAAGGCGCGGCTCGCCTCGCTGTCGGCGGGCGGCACGACGATCTGCAGCACGGCGTAGAAATCGCCCGCCACCGGGCCGGGAATGCCGCGCCCCTTGAGGCGCAGCTTGCGGCCGGCCCGGGCGTCGGCGGGCACGCTCAGCTCGACCCTTCCGCCCGGCGTGGGAACCTCGACCTGGGTGCCGAGGGCGGCCTCCCAGGGGGCGATGCGCAGGTCGAAATACACGTCGCGCTGGTCGACCCGGTAATGGGGATGGGGGTTGAAGGCCACTTCGAGGTACAGGTCGCCAGCGGGCCCCTGCCCCATGCCCGGCATGCCCTGCCCGACCAGGCGGATGTGCTGCCCGGCGCGGACGCCCTTGGGGATCGTGACCTTCAGGGTGTGCCGGCGCAGATGCACGCGCCCGCGCTCATCCACCTCCGGCGTCTGCACGCTGATGCTGCGGGTGGCGCCGGTGTAGGCGTCTTCCAGGTCGATGAGCACCTGGGCGTGGTGGTCCTGGCCGCGGGCGTGGAAGCCGGCGCCCTCCTCCCGCCCCTGGGACGGGCCGCGCCCGTAGATGGATTCGAACAGATCGTTGAACTCGTCGTTGGAGAACGCCGCGTCGCCGCGCCGGCCGTGGGGCGGCTGGAAATCCGGCCCGGGCTGCCAGTCGCTGCCCAGCTGGTCGTAGGCGGCGCGCTTTTCCAGGTCTTTCAGTACCGCGTAGGCCTCGCCGAGGGCCTTGAAGCGCAGCTCGGCGTCGGGCTCCTTGCTCACGTCCGGGTGGTACTTGCGCGCCAGCTGGCGGTAGGCGCGCTTGATCTCGTCCTGGGTCGCGTCGGGGGCGACGCCCATGACCGCGTAGTAGTCCTTGAATTCCATGCCGGGCGGCCTCCGGGACTAGGGCCGGGCCGGGCGTGCCGGCGCAATGGCGGCGGGGTCCGGTACGGGGTGGGGATTCGGTTTCATGGGGCGTCTCCTGCGACGGCCGCGGCCAGTCGGCCGGGGTATCAAGCCTAGGAGGCGGCCTGCGGCGCGTCTGTGCGCCTGCGCACAGAGCCGGCGCCGTGCAGGGCCCAGCTGCCGTCGCTGCGAAAATCCAGCACCTGGCGGTGGAAGTGGCGGATCGAGGCCCGGTGGGCGACGCTCACGAGGGTGATGCCGGTGGCGGCGAGCAGGGTGTAGAGGCGGTCCTCGTTGGCCACGTCGAGGGCGCTGCTGGCTTCGTCGAGCACCGCGTAGCGGGGGGCCGCCAGCAGCACCCGGGCGAAGGCCACCCGCTGCTGTTCGCCCACCGACAGCACCTTGGCCCAATCCTGAGCGGCGTCGAGGCCACCGAAGCGGGCCACCAGATCGGGCAGGTTGACCTGCTCGAGTACGGCCAGCAGCTCGGCGTCGGGGATGGCCTGGTCCTGCCGGGGGTAGAGCAGCTGGCTGCGCAGGCTGCCCAGCAGCATGTACGGGCGCTGGGGCAGGAACAGCATGTCGCCGGAGGCCGGGCGGCCGATCCGCCCGTGGCCGGACCGCCACAGGCCGGCGATGGCCCGCAGCAGCGAGCTTTTGCCGCAGCCGCTGGCGCCGACGATCATCAGGCTCTGGCCGGGGTCGATGGAGAGGGACAGGTCGCAGATCAGGGTGCGCTCGCGGTTCGGCGTCCACAGGGTCAGCCCGTCGATGCAGATCCGCGAATCCTCGACGAACTCGATGCGCTCGTCGCTGGTGGCGTCGTGCTTCCCGTCCATGAAGCCGGCGAAGCTGTCCAGCCGGTCGATGCCGGCGGCGAACTTGCTGAAGCTCTCGAAGTTGTCGACGATCACCGCCAGCGCCGCCAGGATCGCCGCGAAGGCGCCCGCCGCCTGGATGGCCCGGCCCACCTCCAGCTCGCCGGACATGACCCGCCCGGCGATGATCGCGCTGGGCAGCACGATGGTCATGAAGCTGTAGGCGTACTGGAACAGGTTCAGCCGGAGCTGCGCCCCGATGAGCCGGCTGGCATTGCGGTAGGCCGCGTCGAAATGCTGGTTCACCTGGCGGGATTCGCGCGCTTCGCCGGCGTAGAAGGCGATCGCCTCGGCGTGCTCGCGGATGCGCACCAGGCTGAAGCGGAAATCCGCCTCGCGCCGGAGCTGGTTGAAGTTGAGCCCCACCAGCACCCGCCCGAACAGGCGCACGGTGACGGTGGTGCCCACCACCGCATAGACGATCAGGAACAGCACCAGCTCCCGGGAGATCGCCCACAGGACGCCCGAGAAGGCCGCCAGCTGCAGCACTGCGCCGGTCAGCACGAGCAGGAACTGGAGGGATTTCTGGGTGAAGGTGCCGATGTCCTCGGCGATCCGCTGGTCCGGGTTGTCGATCTCGGCGCTGGCGTTCAGCCGGTAGTACATCCCGTTGCTCAGGTAGGCGGAGAGGTAGTCGCGGGTCAGCCAGCGCCGCCAGCGCAGCCCGAGGGTGTCGCGGACGTAGTAGTAGAAGGCGTGGGTGGGCACCGCCACCACCAGCAGCACCAGGCACTGGCGGATCGACGCCCAGAACCGCGCCTCGTCGTGGGCGGCCAGCGCCGAGGTGAATTCGCCGGTCTGGGCGTTGAGGAGCACGGCGAACAGGGCCTGGCCGAAGAGCAGCGCGACGAGGAGCGCCAGCAGCCCCAGGGCGCCCCGCCTGCCATCGCTGAACCAGTAGGGCCCGGCAATCCGCCAGAAGCGCCTGAGGAGCGGGCCGTCGAAGGGGATCATGGGCGTGGACGGCCCGCGGATGGGCTCAACGGCCGGCGCTGACGAAGGTGACACGCACCGGCCGCGCGGCGGCCCCGATGCGGATCTGCCGGGCCTGCCAGGCGCCGTCCAGCCGGGCGCCGATCCGGTAGCGGCCGGGCGGCAGGCGGATGTTCAGCAGCGGCCC
>NZ_BSPX01000094.1:0-13559 GCF_030161255.1 Zoogloea oryzae | reverse complement strand
CGTGGATGCCGCCGAAGCCGCCGCCGCCCGCGCCGAAGCCGCCCGCAGGCTGGCAAAATGGATCGCCGCCCTGCGCCCCCGGGGCACTGCCGGCACCGACAGCGCCGCCCTCCTCGCCGCCAACCTGGCCGGCGCGGCGGTGCGCGGCGACGAAGACGACATCGAACCCCAAGCCTTCAACGCAAACCCCGCCCCATGACCCGCATCCTCAACCTCAACGCCGATCTGGGCGAGAGCTTCGGCGCCTGGACGATGGGCAGCGACGCCGAGCTGCTCGCCATCATCGACAGCGCCAACATCGCCTGCGGCTTTCACGCCGGCGACCCGCTGGTGATGCGTCGCACCCTGCAGCTCGCCAAGGCCGCCGGCACCGGCATCGGCGCCCACGTGGCGTTTCCGGATCTGCAGGGTTTCGGGCGCCGGCCGATGACGATCCCGGCCGCCGAGCTGGAGGCGATCATCCTGTACCAGCTGGCTGCCCTCGACGGCATGGCGCGGGTCGAGGGGCTGGCCCTGCGCCACGTGAAGCCCCACGGCGCGCTGTCGAACATGGCCTGCGCCGACGCAGCCCTGGCCCGCACCGTCGCCAATGCGATCAAGACCTACAACCCGGCGCTGATCCTCCTCGCCCCGGCGCTGTCCGAACTCTACAAGGCGGGCGAAGCCGCCGGGCTGCCGGTGGTGGCCGAGATCTTCGCCGACCGGGCCTACCTCGACGACGGCAACCTGGTGCCGCGCAGCCGGCCCGACGCGATGATCCACGGCGCCGCCGCATCCCTCGCCCATGTGTCGGCGATGCTCGACGAGCAGGCGCTGATCTCGGTGAGCGGCAAGCGCCTGCCCACGCCCATCGGCTCGATCTGCGTGCATGGCGACGGCCCCGACGCGGCGGCCACCGCCCGCCATCTGCGCGACGAATTGATCCGCCGCGGCTACCAGCCGGCGCCGCTGTAGGCCCTCAGTCGGGCCGCTGGCGCGTCGTCACGGGTCAGTCTGCCTTTCGGGGGCCGCGCACCCACAGCCCGATCAGCATGCCCGCCACCAGCGGCAGCGCCGCCAGACTGCTGGCACCGACGGCCACCACGGCCGGACCGGGGCAGTAACCTGCCAGCCCCCAGCCGATGCCGAACAGCGCGCTGCCCACCAGCAGGCGCCGATTCACCGGCCGGTGGCCCGATGCGTGGAAGGGCTCGCCCGACGCGCTGCGCCGGGTACGCCGGCCGAGGAGCAGGCCAAGACGGGCAACGCCAATGCCACCCACCATCACCAGCGCGAGGGACGGGTCCCAGGCCCCGGCCAGATCGAGAAAGCCCAGCACCTTGGCCGGGTTGCTCATGCCCGCCACGATGAGGCCGACGCCGAAGATGAGCCCCGCGACGAGCGCCCCCGCCAGCGGGATCAGCGGGTTGCGGCCGGAAGCCGCCGGGGCGCTCACAGCCCGACTCCGATGAGATGCCGGGCGATGAACACCACCGCAAAGGCGGTGCCCATGAACACCCCCACCGCCGCCAGCGAGCGCGGCGACAGGCGGGCGAGGCCGCACACCCCATGCCCGCTGGTGCAGCCGTTGGCGAGCCGCGTGCCGACGCCCACCAGCAACCCGGCCACGAACAGCCGGATCACCTCCGCGCTGCCCTGCGCGGCCGGCGCAAACTCGCCAATACCGGGCGCCAGCCAGCCCAGCACCACCGGCGACGCCAGCAGGCCGGCCACGAAGGCGAGGCGCCAGCCCCGGTCGCCCGGCCGCCAGCGCAGCCCGCCGAGGATGCCGCTGATGCCCGCCACGCGGCCATTGACCAGCCACAGCACGCTGGCCGCCAGGCCGATCAACGCGCCGCCGGCGAGGGCGCTGCCTGGCGTGAAAGCCGTCCACGCGATGCTCATACCGATCTCCATCCGCTTACAGCGCCCATGTGTAGCCCACCGTCAGCACGTCCTCGCGCAGGTGGCTGCTGGCTTCGCCGCCACCAAAGCCGGCCGGGATCGACCCATCGCCCGCCACCGTGACCTTCGGCGCCCGGGTGTAGGCCGCGCTGAGCTCGCCCCCGGCCAGCCGGTAGCTGGCGCCCAGGCTGAAGTGGTTGCGCACCACGCCCGGCGCCAGGATGTTGAAGAAGGTCTGGCTGGACGGCACCGGCTGCTGCGCCCGGCTTACCCCGGCCCGCAGCGTGAGGCGCTCGTCCACTGCATAGGTGGCCCCCAGCTTGACCACCGAGATGTCGTTCCAGCCAAAACCGGCCCCGTTGTCTGCGCCCAGCTGGCCGCCGCTGAACAGCACCGACAGCGGGTTGCCCACCGACCTGACGCTGCTGTACTCGATGCGCTGCCAGTCGGCCGCCAGGGTCAGGGCCGGCGACGCCTGCCAGGCGACGCCGACACCGTAGGAGGCCGGGATGTCGAAGCCGCCGTGGCCCTCGAACAGGCCCTTGTAGCGGTCGAACTCGCTCATCTGGATGCGCGACGACCAGCTCGCGCCCAGCCGCACGGCCGGCAGCACCTCGCCGATCCAGCCCAGCTTGAGGCCCCAGCCGGTGGCGCTGTCGTGGCCGCGGTCGGTCACCGAGCCCGGGGCCGACGACACCATGGCGTTGTCGAAGGGCGACAGGCCCCGCGCCGCGAAGCGCTGGTAGGCGAAGGTCACCGCGGCGCCGATGGCATGCCCCTGCGCCGGCCGGAAGGCCACCGACGGAGTGACGAAGAGCTGCGCCAGATCGATGCCGGCCTTGCCGGTTGCGCCGTAGGCCGCAAACGGGTTGCGGCCGTAGTCGGTGTTCATCCCGCCATTCCCATACACCGCCAGCCCGACGCCCAGCGCCGGCGACACCTGCCGCGCGTAGCCCAGCCCGGGAATGACGAAGTGGCGCTTGCCGTTGGCGGAATAATCGCCATCGGCGCCGTAGGCGTTGCCGTGGATCGAGGCGCCGCGATCAGGGCGGAACAGCGAGGCCTCCACATCCAGCCGGTTGCCGACGAAGGCCGTGCCGGCCGGATTGGCGGCCGCAGCGAGCCCGTCCTGGGGCAGGGCGATGCCCACGCCGGCCACACCCTGACTGCGCACGCCGTAGCCGTGGGAGAAATAGCCATTGGTTGCCGAAGCCGCGAGGGGCCAGCCGACGACGGCCAGCCCGACGAGCAGGGCCGGTGTTACGAATTTCATGGTGAGTTTTCCTATCCGGAGAGATGTTGGGATCGAACAGCCGGCGGCCGGCGCCGGAACATCCCGCCGGCAGCCCGCCCTTTGGTCAGACCTTACCGGCGCCCCTCGGCCGGATGAACCAATCAAACCTTCGATGTTTTGCAGCAGCAGCCGAAATTGTTCTGCAGGAATTCCGTTAAACCGGCACGGGCGCGGTATTGCGACACGCCCCCATGCCAGACTGATGAAACCAAATGGCGCCGCCCGCAACCAAAGCACAGAGCAGCGATCAGCGCCAATCAACCCGCCGGAGATCCACAATCATGGACAACGTGGCCCACATCCCGTCCTACCTGTCGGCCGAGCATCTGGGGCCCTGGGAAACCTACCTGGTCCAGATCGACCGGGTCGAGCCCCACCTGGCTGCCGACCTGCGCCCCCTGGCGCCCATCCTCACCCGGCCGAAGCGGGCGCTGATCGTAGACGTTCCGATCCGCCTCGACAACGGTGAAATGGCACATTTCGAGGGTTATCGGGTGCAGCACAACCTCGCCCGCGGCCCCGGCAAGGGCGGCATCCGCTACCACCCGGACGTGACCCTCGCCGAGGTGATGGCCCTGTCGGCGTGGATGACGGTGAAGAACGCGGTGGTGAACGTGCCCTTCGGCGGCGCCAAGGGCGGCGTGCGGGTCGAACCCAAGACGCTGTCGCTGGCCGAACTGGAGCGCCTCACCCGCCGCTACGCCAGCGAAATCAACATCTTCCTCGGGCAGGACAAGGACATCCCGGCGCCGGACATCAACACCAACGAGCAGGTGATGGCGTGGATCATGGACACCTTCTCGATGAACGAAGGCAAGACGGCGATGGGTGTCGTCACCGGCAAGCCGGTCAGCCTGGGGGGCAGCCTCGGCCGCAAGGACGCCACCGGGCGCGGGGTGTTCGTGACCACCGTCGAGGCAGCCCAGCGCATCGGGATGAGCATCGCCGGCGCGCGGGTGGCAGTGCAGGGCTTCGGCAACGTGGGCGAAGCGGCGGCGCGGCTGTTTGCCGATGCCGGCGCGAAGGTGGTGGCGCTGCAGGATTCCACCGGCTCGATCCACAACCCGGGCGGGCTGGACGTGCGCGCGGCGAAAGTCTGGAGCCTCGCCCATCACACCCTCATCGGCGCCCCCGATAGCGAACCCATCGACAACGCCGACTTCTGGGGCGTGGACGCCGACATCCTGGTGGCGGCGGCGATGGAGAACCAGATCACCACCGCCAACGCCGGCCGCATCCGGGCCCGCCTCATCACCGAAGGGGCCAACGGCCCGACCAGCCCGGAGGCCGACCTGATCCTCCAGGAGCGGGGCATCACGGTGATCCCCGACGTGCTGGCCAACGCCGGCGGGGTGACGGTGAGCTACTTTGAATGGGTGCAGGACATCAGCGCGTTCTTCTGGACCGAGGAGGAGATCAACGCCCGCCTCGACCGCATCATGCGCGAGGCCTTTGCGGCCGTGTGGGATGCGGCCCGGGCCAAGGGCATCGCGCTGCGCACCGCGGCCTTCGTGCTGGGCTGCGAGCGCGTGCTCGCCGCCCACCAGATGCGCGGGCTGTACCCCTGAGCGGGGCACGGCCTAGCGGGTTTCGAGCTTCCTGAGGCGCTTTTCGAGGCGGGCGAGGTCGTCGCGCAGGGCGGCGGTGTCGCCCGCCAGATCTTCAAGGGCGGCCTTCTTGACCACCAGCGGCTGCTCCTCGCCAAAGTATTCGACGAGGTTTTCGACCACGTTGCGGGCGGCCTGACGATGCCAGGCGGCCACGTCGCGGGCGGTGTTCACGGCCCGGTGGGCGGCGATGTCGCCGATGAGCCGCGACAGCGCCTCTTCGCCGTCCCAGCGCAGCTTGCGCAGCACGAAGCCGAGGGCGTCGGCAAAGTCGGCGTTGCCGCTGATGCGGATGTCAGCCATCAGCGCGTCGGTGCCGCCGATGGCCTTGGGCAGCGAGGCCAGCGGGAGTTCGAGGGTCACGTCGGGCTCGGGCGTGGCGGATTCGGTGAAGCAGCCGCCGCCGTCGATGCCCAGGCTGAGGACGAAGGGCGTGACATGGAACACCGCCGTGCGGCCGGCAAAGGGCGCCAGCCGCTCCCGCGCCCAGGGCGCGTCGGCGAGCAGGTGGTTGAGGCCGGCAATGGCGGGCGAAGCAAACATCTCGTGTCCTGCGCTGGAAGGTCTCAGAGCTTGTAGCCGCGGTGCAGGGCGACGACCCCGGCGGTCATGTTGAAGTATTCGACGCGGGCGAGGCCGGCCTCTTCCATCAGCGTCTTGAGGGATTCCTGGTCCGGGTGCATGCGGATGCTCTCGGCCAGGTAGCGGTAGCTGTCGGCGTCGTTGGCCACCTTCTCGCCCATCATCGGCAGCAGCTTGAAGGAGTAGAAATCGTAGGCCGGGGCGAGGGGCTTCCAGACCTTCGAGAACTCCAGCACCAGCAGCCGGCCGCCGGGCTTGAGGACGCGGCGCATCTCGGCGATGGCCTGATCCTTGTGGGTCATGTTGCGCAGGCCGAAGGCCACCGTGACGCAATCGAAGTGGTTGTCGGGGAAGGGCAGCTTCTCGGCGTCGCACTGGGCCACGGGGAGCAGGAAACCCTTGTCCACCACCCGGTCACGGCCGACGGAGAGCATCGCGTGGTTGATGTCGGTGAGCCACACCTGGCCGGTGGGGCCGACCTTCTTGGCGAAGGCGAGCGAAAGATCCGCGGTGCCGCCGGCCACGTCGAGCACCTTGTCGCCGGTGCGCACGCCGGCGATCTGCACGGTGAAGGCTTTCCAGAGGCGGTGCAGGCCGAAGGACATGAGGTCGTTCATCACGTCGTAGCTGCTGGCGACGGACGAAAACACGCCGCGGACCTTGCTCGCCTTTTCGGATTCGGCCACTTGCTGGAAGCCGAAGTGGGTGGTCTTGTCGTTCATGATCGGAATCGGGAATCGGTTGTTCAGTGGTGGTGACCGCAGCCACCGGCCTTGGGCGCGGGGGCCGGCACGGCAGCCGGATCGCGGCTGCCGCCTTCGGTTTCGAGGCGCAGCAGGTAGGTCTGCCACAGCTCGTCGCGGCGCTCGCCCAGGTCGTAGAGGTAGTCCCACGAGTACAGGCCGCTGTCGTGGCCGTCGGAGAACACCGGACGGATCGCGTAGTTGCCCACCGGCTCGACGCGCTGGATCTCGACATCGCGCTTGCCCAGCTGCAGGACTTCCTGGCCGGGGCCGTGGCCGCGCACCTCGGCGGAAGGCGAGTACACGCGCAGGAATTCGTAACTCAGCTCGAAGCGCCTGCCGTCGTCGAAGGCGATTTCCATGATGCGCGAAAGCTGGTGGAGCTTGATCTCGGTGGGAAGCGGATCGTCCTTGTGAAGGCCGGCCATGGGAGGCTCCGTCATCAAAAAATGTTCAGCCTGCAATGATACGCGAAGGCGCTTCCTTCGCCCTCCCGCCAGCGTGTTCCGGGGCGCCGGACCACGCATTTCAGCCAGATGACCTGTCATGAAAAGGTAAAATAGCTGCAATAGACTGCCGGCGTCCCAGTGATTCCCACCGAGGTTTACATGCCCGCCACGATCCTGCTCGTCGAAGACGAGCCCGCCATCCAGGAACTGATCGCCGCCAACCTGATGCGGGCCGGCCACCATGTGGTGCGGGCCGGCGACGCCGAGACGGCCCAGCGCATCGTCCGCGACGCCTTGCCCGACCTGATCCTCCTCGACTGGATGCTGCCCGGCATGTCCGGCGTGGAGTTCGCCAAGCGCCTGCGCGGCGAGGAGCGCACCCGGAGCATTCCGCTGATCATGCTCACCGCCCGCGGCGAAGAGACCGACAAGGTGCTGGGCCTCGAATCCGGCGCCGACGACTACATCACCAAGCCCTTCTCGCCCCGCGAGCTGGTGGCCCGCATCAAGGCCGTGCTGCGCCGCCGCGCCCCGGAAACCACCGAAGACGCGGTGGACCTGGGCGGCCTGCGCCTCGACCCGGCCACCCACCGGCTGGCCGCCGGCGGCAACCCGATCACCCTCGGCCCGACCGAGTTCCGCCTGCTGCACTTCCTGATGACCCACCCGGAGCGGGTACACTCCCGCGCCCAACTGCTCGACCAAGTGTGGGGCGACCACGTTTTCGTCGAGGAGCGCACCGTCGATGTGCACATCCGCCGCCTGCGCTGCGCCCTCGAACCTTCCGGCCACGACAGCCTCGTGCAGACCGTGCGCGGCAGTGGCTACCGTTTCTCCACTCAGCAGGAAGCAGCATCGGTGCGATAGCCCGTGACGGAAAATCTTGCAGAAGGGGTCGCTGCAGTCCGACCCATCAGTTACATCCGCGTTGCAGTTGTGTCCGTGCTGGTCGCCATCGCCATCGTGGCGACAGCGACGGGCTTCTTTTTTGGCGCCATCGCCGGGCTGCTGGCGTTCTCGGCGCTGCTGCTGGCGGCCGGCGTCTATCACATCAACAACCTGTTCAAGCTGGTGCGCTGGCTGCGCACGCCGGTGGAGCAGGCGGCCCCGCTGCCCCGCGCCTTCGGGCTGTGGGACAACGTGTTCGCCGAGGTCAATCTGCGGGCACGCACCGCCTCGCGGCGCCAGGAACGCCTGTCCGCGGCCCTCGAACGCTTCCGCGAAGCCAGCCAGGCGATGCCCCACGGGCTGATGTTCCTGTCCGACACCAACACCATCGAGTGGGTCAACCGCCAGGGCGAGCAGCAGTTCGGGCTCGACCAGACCCGCGACCAAGGCGCACCGGTGACCAACATCGTGCGCCAGCCGGATTTCGTCCGCTACCTGAAGGAAGGCAACTACACCGAGCCGCTGACCGTCACCCTCGGGCGGCCCACCAGCCGCACGCTGATGGTCCATGTGGTGCCCTTCAGCGAGGACATGCGCCTGCTGCTGTCGGAAGACATCACCCAGGGCCAGCGGCTGGAGGCCATGCGGCGGGATTTCGTCGCCAACGTATCCCACGAGATGCGCACGCCGCTCACGGTGGTGATGGGCTTTCTCGAAACCCTGATCGACGGGCTCGACGACCTGGAGAAGGACGACGTACACCACTACCTGGGCCTCGCCTTCGAGCAGGCCGGGCGGATGCAGCGGCTGATCCAGGATCTGCTCACCCTGTCGGCGCTGGAAAGCGGCGCCCCGGTGGCCCACGAAGAACCCGTGGACATCGTGGCGCTGCTGGAAGAGGTGTACCAGGAGGCATCGGTGGTCTCGGCCGGCCGGCACACGCTAGACCTCGAATGCCCGCCCAAGGCCCACCTGCTGGGCAACGCCAAGGAGCTGTACAGCGTGTTCGCCAATCTGGCGATCAACGCGGTGCGCTACACCCCGGCAGGCGGCCACATCCGCATCAGCTGGCGCCAGCGCGGCGCGGTGGTGGATTACAGCGTGGAGGACGACGGCATCGGCATCGCACCGGAGCACATCCCGCGCCTAACCGAACGCTTCTACCGGGTGGACCGGGGCCGCTCCCGGGAGACCGGCGGCACCGGGCTGGGGCTGGCGATCGTCAAGCATGTGCTAAGCCGCCACCAGGGCGATCTGCTCATCGACAGCGAGCCCGGCCGGGGCAGCCGCTTCACCGCCAGCTTCCCCGCGCGCCGGCTGGTGGATTGACACAAAAAAGGGTGAGCCGCGGCTCACCCTTTTTTGTTGGGCGATCGCCCGACGTCAGACGTTGACGACCTCGTAGGTGGCCTGGTCGAAGTTGGTGCCGCGGGCTACCAGATTGGTGAGCCGGACCTGGCGTGATTCGCCCTGATGCAGCTCGATCACCCGGTCGGCGTGGAACCAGCCGCCGGGCAGGACGATGGTCGCCGGGGCGCGCATCGCGGCGATCTCGGGCAGCATGAAGGCCTGGGAGAAGGGCTCGTTGGCGTTGATGTTCACCCCGGTCGGGCGCACCGCCACGGTGGACGGCAGGCCGGCCAGCAGATGGATGCCGGCCATCAGCGTGCCGTCGGGTTCGTACATCAGCCAGCTCACCTGACCCAGCAGATACTGGCTGCCGTCGCTCGGCTTGATGCCCACCAACTGGTGGTGCTCGATACGCTGGCCCGGGTGCTTGCGCTGGATGCGGAAGCCCGACACCGAATGATCGACCGTCTGCCAGTCGTCGAGGCCGAAGCCCCGGCGCAGCACCTCGGCTTCGGGGTTGATGACGTCGGGCACCTCGTCGTCCACCCGGGCGCCGAAGGTGATCACGTTGATGTCGTAGCGGCTGCCCATGGTCTGGCGACGGTTGGGCGGTGCGAATTCCTTGCCCGAGACCAGCAGGCAGATGCCGTCCCAGTGGGTGCAGATCTTGTTGCCGCCCTTCTTGCTGCGGCGGGGGAAGCGCCGGCCGGCGGCCGACATGCCCCACGGGCGGTAGAGCGACACCAGCAGGCGCGCGCAGGCGGGCTGGGAGCAGTCGTCGCCCAGGCCCAGCGAGGCCGGCGTGGTGCCCTGCTTGAACTCGGCGAGCATGGCCTTGATCTGGGCCGCCAGCCTGTGGCCGTCGAAACGACGCATGCCGGGGCGGGCGCCGATCAGCGCGATGGGGCGCAGGCCGTGGTCTTCGGTGAGGTCGAGGCCATAGGCACGGGCGTCGTCCTTCTCCCAGCTGGTCTGCATGATGCAGTAGGGGGCGAAGCGCTGGGCCCAGCGGCAGATCCAGTTGAGCTCGCGCTGGTTGCGGCCGTAGGGGTTGGTGAGGTCCACCAGCAGCAGCGCGATGTAGGCCTCGTCGGGGCTCTGGGCCTTCCAGGTGTTGTTGAGGGGGTCGATCACCCGGCTGTGGGTGATGCCGGCCCGTTCGGCCTCGAGGAAGGCGGCGTGGACGGCCTTCCAGGCGCCCGGGGGTTCGGCCCGGTGGGCGCGGAAATATTCGATGATGACCTGGCCGAGGTACTGGATGCGGCGCTGGGCGAGCAGCGGCCACTGGGCGCGGAACTCGTCGCTGCCGCTGCCGCTTTCGGCGAGGCGGGCGTAGGCGGTGCTGAGGGCCGTCCACAGGCGCACCACCTGGCGCAGGGTGGCGTCTTCCTGGCTGTCGGGCGGCAGCGGGTGGGCCGCGTAGCGCGACGACATCTCGTGCTGGACGAAGGTGATCGTCTGGCGGGCGGATTCGAGGACTTCGAGCTGTTCTTCCGGGCCGAGGGGGCTGGCCAGCAGGCCTTCGAGCATCCGCACCAGGGTGGCGTGGCTCTCGGTCGCGTTGAGCGTGTGCAGGTTGCGCAGGAGCTTGCGGTACTGCTCGACACTGCGCAGATCGGGATAGGTTTGTGGGCTGTCCGCCATGGAAGGATTCTCCGGGTTCAGCCGGCAAGATGCTCGGCAATGGCGTTGCGCACGGCCAGGGCGAGACGCGCGTCATCGACCACGGGCGCCGGCGAACTGCCACCCTTGCGCTGGACAACACCCCACACCGGCTGCGGGAAGTGGCGATCGTCGAGATAACGCGGTATCAGATGCCAGTGTAGATGCGGAACCACGTTGCCGAAACTGGCGAGGTTGATCTTGTCCGGGCTGAAGCATTCCCGCAGCGCCACCTCGACAGCCATGAGGATGTTGAAGCAATGGCGCTGCTCGGCCGGCGACAGGTCGCTCATCTCGGCAACGTGCTCCTTCCAGATCAGGCGGCAGTAGCCGGGATAGTCGGGATCGTCGACGCGGATCACGCGGCAGCTGGCGTCCTGCCAGAGGACGTTCTCCCGCTCGGGGAAGCACAGGGGGCAGTCTTGTGGGGCGCTGGTCGGCATGGGTGGGTGAGGGCCGCGTATTTACAGGATATCCGGCGATTCTAGCCCGGATGGATCACAAAAGATCATCGGCGATTCCTGCATCTTTAATTTGTAAAATTTGAGTTTTTTACCAATTTTGACATCAGCATCATCCGCAGCTCGCCGGCCCGCTCCCGGTGAAGGCGACGGTGCCCGCCGGGCCCGCATCCACCGGCTCGCCATCGACGAAGAGCATCAGCGTGCCCGGTGCGATGGTGATCCAGGATTCGTTGTCGGTGAGGGGCGTGGTGGCCACCACGGCCACCCGGTCACCGGCGGTGGTGAGCTCGCTGAAATCCACCGTGATGTCCTGATCCTTCAGGTGGGCGCTGGCGAACGGGGCCTTGCGCACGATGTAGGCGAGCCGCGAGGCGCAGTGGGCAAACAGGAAGGCGCCGTTGGAGAGCAGGAAGTTGAATTCGCCGTGGCGGCCGATCCCGGTGGCGATCTCGCGCACGGCCTCGAACAGCACCGGCAGCGGCGGTTCGCCCTCGGGGAAGCGCGCCCGCAGGGTTTCCATCAAATGACAAAACGCGAACTCGGAATCGGTCTGCCCCACCGGGCGGAAATCGCCGCGCAGCTCGGGGGCGAAGCCTTTCAGGTTCCCGTTATGGGCAAAGACCCAGTAGCGCCCCCACAGCTCGCGCTGGAAGGGGTGGGTGTTCTCCAGGGTGACGACGCCCTGAGTGGCCTTGCGGATGTGGGCGATGACGTTGAGGGAGTGGATCGGGTAGCTGCGCACCAGCTCGGCCACGGGCGAGGCGCTGCTGGCCTGGGGGTCGAGAAACAGGCGCACCCCGCGGCCCTCGAAGAAGGCGATGCCCCAGCCGTCCCGGTGGATGTCGGTGAGGCCACCGCGGGCCTGAAATCCGGCGAACGAAAAGCAGATGTCCGTCGGCGTGTTGCAGTTCATTCCAAGTAGCTGGCACATGATGGAGATCGAGTTGGCCGCCAGGCCCTTGACCCCGATGCCGGGACGCTCAGAATGGCGCCTGAACTTCCCGCGCGGGGCTGCCGTAAGCGGCTTCAAACCTACGGATACAAAAATGACAAGCCTAACCTTAGCCGACTACGCCGACCAGATCGCTGCCGCGGGTCGCCTGCTTTCGACCGCACGGCGCATCCTGTTCATCACCGGCGCCGGGCTGTCGGCCGATTCGGGCCTGCCCACCTACCGGGGCGTGGGCGGATTGTACGAAGGCGCCCTCACCGACATCGGCCTGCCCATCGAGCAGGCGCTCTCGGGCGCGATGTTCGCCCACCGCCCGGACATCACCTGGCACTACCTTTCCCAGATCGAATCGAGCTGCCGCGGCGCCCATCCCAACGCCGGGCACTTTGCCATCGCGCGGCTCGAGGCGCTCCACGGCGGCGTCACCGTGCTCACCCAGAACGTGGATGGCTTTCACCTGGCCGCCGGCTCGCGCAACGTCATCGAGATGCACGGCACCCTGCGCCGGCTGCGCTGCATCGACTGCGGCCGGGCCCGCCACGTGGACAACTACGCCGGGCTGGCGATCCCGCCCGACTGCCCCCACTGCGGCGGCGTGCTGCGGCCGGACGTGGTGCTGTTCGGCGAAAGCCTGCCCGACCAGGCCGTGCATCGCTTCGAGCAGGTGCTCGCCGCGGGGCCGGACCTCATCATCTCGGTGGGCACCGGCAGCGCCTTTCCGTACATCGCCGGGCCGGTGGTGTGGGCCATCGAGAACGGCATCCCGACCATCGAGATCAACCCGGGCGGCACCCCGCTTTCCGAGCGCGTCAGCTTCCGGTTCCGGCTGCGCGCGGCCGAAGCGCTGCCGGCCCTGCTCGACGCCGCCGGCTACAGCCTCGACAGCGGGCGGGACGCCGCCGGATAGGGCTCAACTGCGGGTTTCGCGCATCGCCGCATGCGCCTAGAATCGCCGGTTTCGTCCTGCCGGTGCCGCCTTGGAACTCGCCCGCCTCCTCGCCCAGATCGATGACACCCTGCTGGGCGAGCTGTTCTCGGCCAGCGCCCTGACCCGCGCCCGCGGCTACGTGGGGCGGGTGCGCAACCTCGAGACCGCCGGCAACCAGATCCAGGCCCTCGTGCAGGGCACCGAACCCGCGCCCTACCGGGTATCGGTGCGGGTCGACCGCAAGGAGTTCTTCGGCAAGAGCAGCATCGAACTCACCACCCGCTGCACCTGCCCGGTGGGCAACCGCTGCAAGCACGCAGCCGCGGTGATTCTCGCCGCGCGCCGCCCCGGCGTGCTGGTGGACAAGCCCCGCGCCGAGATCCTCAACTGGGCCAAGACGCTCCGCGAGCGCGTCGACAAGGCCACCGCACCGCGCAAGACGATCCCTGCCAAGGAGGGCATCTTCTACCTGTGCTCCGCGTGGCAGAGCGGCGATGAGGCCGAGTTCAGCCTGCTCAAGGCCCGCCTCGGCCCAAATGGTGACCCGGCGGGCAGCATCGGCGAGTGGTACAACTACGAGCAGGCGCTCCTCAAGCCGCCGTCCTTCGTGCGCGACGAGGACATGCAGGTGTTCCGCCAGCTGCGCGAGATGAGCCGGCGCGGCGGCGGTTACGGGCGCCCGGTGCTGCGCGGCACCGAAGGCCGCGCCCTGCTCGAGGCCGCCCTCGCCACCGGCCGCACCTGCCTGGCCCTGGA